>CAZTRE010000006.1:0-45941 GCA_964616405.1 uncultured Mycoplasma sp.
AATTTACTAACCTTTTTTTATTTTTTTACAATAATTTCTAAAATGCGAATTGAAGTTAAAAAAACGACCTGTTTTTAAAAGAAAGAAATAATAAATAACTATATTCCATACATTTCACTATATTTTTTAGTCACTTCCTTAGTAATTCTAAGCGTTACAAGAGAAGCATAATTACTGCTAGAATTAGGATGAGAAGAATTAGGCGAAGTCACCATAATAGAATATTTAGGGCTATCTGCTGGAACATATCCAACAAAACTACTAGTAATAGTTTCAGTATCAATTACTCCATCATTATTAGTATCTAAAAAGCTCTGACTCGTTCCAGTTTTTCCAGCCGCATTTAAACTATCCTCAACATATCCTCGACCATAACCGCCTTTAGAATGCATTACCGCGTAAAACCCTTCTTTCATACGTAACATATACTCTTCCTTAGTAGAAATCTTATTTAAAATTTCGGGCTTATAACTATAAATAACATCACCATCATTATTTAAAACACGCTTTAATAAATGTACTCTATATCTACTACCACCATTTGCAATCGTATTAATATATTGTGATAACTGTAATGGTGTATAGGTTTCATATTGTCCCATTACATAATCAAGCAAATTGCCAGAGCTTTTATCCGTAGAACTATATCCAGAACTTTCAATTGGTAAATCTATTCCTGTAGGTACACCAAGGCCAAATGACCTATACATATTGCGATATGTATCAAATGCTTTCTGATTAAAATTAAGCTTCATCCCATAAGAATAGTTTTGTCCGTTAACTCTAATAGCTGTTTTAAATTGATAAACATTACTACTTTTAGCTAAGGCTTCTATATCATCAATGACACCTAAATTTAAAACCGAAGAACATTTCTTTGGCGCTCCAGCAATCTTAACACACTCATCTAACATACTTTCACCGATTTGAATAACGCCTTCATTATATCCTACTAAAATAGATGCCCCTTTCACAACAGATCCAGGTGTAATTGGTGAAGTTAAAATACTGGTTACATTGTCAACCATTTCACCATTTACTAAACGTTTTGAAGCCATAGCCAAAACTTCTCCACTATAAGGATCTTGGATCACTACACTAGAATGGTCATAATATTGAGTATTAGCCTCTCCTTTGGCACGAAGAATTTGTTCCTCAATAATTTTCTCAACCGCTACCTGCAAATCAATATCAATTGATAAAACAATATCATTTCCCCTTTTACCTTCCTTAACCAGTTTCATTTCTTTTGAATTAATTACTTCATATTCACTAGGTATTCCTCTTAAATATTGTTCATATTGTTTTTCTAAATAACTTAAGCCTACTCGATCATTTAATGAATAGCCAAGCTTTAAATAATAATCCTTCTCTTCCTTTGGAAGGCCTTGGCTACTACTAGAAACACTTCCCAAAATTGACTTCATCGCATCCCCATATGGATAAACTCTAACCCAATCAGTTCTTGTATCAAACCCTCTTAACTTATCGTTATTTTCTGAAATATATGCAAACTCCTTATCGTTTGCCTCACTCTTAATAACTTTTTCACTATAACTATAACCATTTCTCATTAAATAAAATAAGTATGCTGCCTTTAAATCCTCTTCACTAAATTTATCTAATTCACTCTGCTTAATTCTTTCAATCTTCATATTTTCTAAATCCAAATTACTAAGCTTCTTCATGTTATATAATTCATATTCATCCTTAGAAATGAGTTTTTCGCAAACACTAGCATTCTTATACAAATAAAATTCTTTTTTTGCCCTATCTGTAATTTTATTATATTCAAGATCAAGTTTTTTAGAAACCAAATATGCAATATCAATCATCTCTGTTATTGTCGTTCCATTTTCTCTTTTATATACAATTGTATTTATTGCCTTATTGTCAACAATAACTTTCATATTTCGATCGAGGATTCTTCCCCGTGGAGTACTATTACCATAAACAGTTTTATAATTAAGGCTACTAAGTAGTTCACTATATTTTTCATTATCTACAATCATTACTTGAAAAGCACGCATAAAAACAATTACAAATAATCCAATAACTACATAAATAAAAAACAATCTTCTATTTTCTAAAATTTTTTCAAAATTCATTTTCTTTTTTCGCATAATTTTCCTCCTTTTATTATTGTGAAACATTTCTTACGATTTCAATCATATATTTCATTAAGAGGTGATTTTTATTTATAAGGATTTAATAAAAAAAAACATTCATAACTTAACAAATGAACATATTAAGTTATTTGCATTAAAAAAAAATATAGATTTGACCGACACTGAAGTAAAAATAATTCATAATTTTATTAATCAAAACTATTTAGCTCTTTTAGAAAAGGATACATCTTCTTTTAAAGAGTTAAAAACTTTAGTCTCTCCAGCAATTTATCAGGAAATAATCAAACTTTATTCAACCTACCATAGCTATCTTTAGATTGACAAAAAAGAAAGTTTATGCTATAATAATCGCACTTATTGAGGGGGGAGAAAAACTTATGAGTAATTATAAACCAACAGAAAGCCATCAAGACATTACATTAGAGTATTCTAAAAATGATCCAACAAACGTTGAAGCAATATTCTTTGATGAAAATAATACACGTTATTATTTTTCTAATGAATTAGGTCATAAAATAATTTCAGGATCTGTAAAGCGACCTATGACTAAAAAAGAATACAAAGAATCACTAGATAAACTTATTAAAAAAGCCGCTAGTACACAAAATAGAGATCAAATTTTGGACGAAATAATCAATCTAGACTTTGGATTAGGTCACGCAAATAGTACTTTTGAAATAACCAAACCGCTTTTAAGCGATAGCGATCAAACTATTTTAATACTTAATCAAGGAATATCTAGATACCTTTATAGTCCCAATGCTAATACAGTATTCCATATAGATAGAAGCAAGCATATAAACGGTTCTTTCATTGATGGTTCAGAAAAAAACAATGTCGTTCAAATATTAACTCATTCAAAAACAATCCAAAGAAAAATGCTACGTGCAAATTAAAAGACCTTTTAAAAGGTCTTTTTTATGCCTGTTTCTTAATTTTTTCAATTAAATTATGATCAAATACTTTCTTTTTGATCATATCAATTTCATACTTATAAGGAGCATATTCTCTCTCAACATATGGAGTTTCCAATATTTTAGGTATAGAAGATAATCGGTCATTATAAACAATATTTATAAGTGTATCAAAACCAATATGGCCAAAACCAAAGTTTTCATGGCGATCTTTATGAGTTCCACGTTCATTTTTACTATCGTTTATATGAACACAACCTATTTTATCAAATCCAATTACTTTATCAAACTCATCTAAGAATTTATCAAAATGAACAATGTCATATCCTCCATCACTTAAATGACACGTATCAAGACAAACTCCAATGTGTTCTTTATCACCAACTTGATCAATTATGTCTTTAATTTCCTCTAATTTAGAACCAACTTCCGTTCCTTTCCCAGCCATAGTCTCAAGTAAAATAGTAACTGAATCATTACTAATCATGTTAATAGCATTAGCTATATTAGAAACACCTCTTTCTATTCCAAGGCCAACATGACTGCCAGGATGTAATACCAGTTTTGTAATACCAAGTTGCTTACACCTTTCAATTTCTTCTTGTAAAAAATCAACTGAAAATTTATATTTTGTTGGATCAGAATCATTAGCTAAATTAATTATATATGGCGCATGAACTACAACTTTAGAATAATCTAATTTTTCTTCTTTCATAAGTTGTAACGCTTCTAAAGTAAGACCATCTTCAATTGGATATCTCTTAGTATTTTGTGGAGCCCCCGTATAAAACATAAATGTAGTAGCACCATAACTTAGTGCTTGTTTTAAACATCCAAGTAGTTGATCGTCTTTCTTAAAATTTACATGACTTCCAAGCAATAACATTATAAACACCTCATTCTTAGTATAACAAAAAAAAGACCCGAAAGTCGAGTCATTTATTTATTAATTTTCAACACATTTATTTGTAGTTGAAATTGTTGGATATGATGCACCAGTCATCTTAATATCCCCACGAACTAAATTTTCAACTACTTTTTTAGCTGTACCCACATTAATTCCATGAACGCCATCAGATAAAACAGGAGTATAAGTAACTTTACGAGTTTCCTTCGTAGTACCCACATTAACCGCCACTACGTCTACCTGAATATAGCCTTTAATGTCACGACTACCCCAAGGTGATTTACCGCCTTTTTCAAGTAATTGAGGAACGTCAGTTTTTGTAGTATCAACCTCAATATAATATGTACCATTTGGTACAGCAGAAGATACATATGAACCACAAGTCAAATTATCTGCAGACCACATTGTACTAGCTCCATCCGCATATTTCTTTGCTGTATCTAAGAATGTATCTTTTCTTGAATTTTCAATAATTCTATTAATTGCAGGTATCGCAACAATCATTAATATACCCATAATTGTAATAACTGCTAATAATTCGATCAATGTAAATCCTTTATTGTTTATTTTTTTCATTATTTTCACTCTCTTTCTCTTTCCTATTATAAATAAAATATATCATATGTTTTTCTAAAATACAATATCAACTTGAAAGAAGTTGACAGAAACTTTACCCTTCATAATAAACTTTTTTTATACTATTACAAATCTTGTTTCCATCTTCGTCTTTAATAGAATTAGCGAGTGTTGCATAAAATGTAACTAATTGCTCTTCTGTTGCCATTTCTTTTATATTTCCAAGTCCTGTTGCAAAACTTGTAATTGATGTAAATTCATCTATTTCATCTTGATATTTTTCACCATCCAAGTTAGTTACTAAATCTAAATTAATCCCTCGGCAACCCTCTTCTGCACAAAATTTAGCATCATCATTCACCCCACCCGGATTATATTTGACACCTTCCACCAATTGTACATAATACTGGTATCTCTTATTCTTTTTTACCATAATAACATATGAATAATCCATTAAGTAAACTCCACCATATGGAGGATTGTCATATTCACTACCTGCCACATACTTTAAATTAGCAATTATACATTCGTTTTCATTCTCTGGTTTTTCAATCGTATTATCTCCTCGAAAACGATATTCAACTGAATTTTTAAACTTCTTTGCGTCCTGGGAATATGTTTGTTGTCTATTAGCCGTCCTAATTCCCACAATATTAGGAATAGTAACAGCCATCAACACTCCTAAAACTACAAATACTGCCATCAATTCAATTAATGTAAAGCCTTTATTATTTACCTTCAAATTTACCACCACCATTTTTTCTTATTCATATGCATTTTCAACTTCCGCATTAGGTGCATAGACAATCACAGAATTACACATAATTCCATAATTTGACAATTCATCTTTTAAATTACTCAAATTAGCTGGATCAAATAAATTCGCAACAGTCACATTAGTAACATATAAGTCTATGGCATTCTTTTCATATAAATTATCAGTTTTAGTTAAATTAACGCCACGATACCCGCTTGAACCTTTAGGCAATTTTTCCACTAACCTTGGATAAAATTCATAATTACCTACATCTTTTCGTAAAGCCACTCCAAATGAATAAACCCTATCATATTCTCCACCATATGGTGCATCCTTAAAAGTATTATTATCTAAGTATGATAAATTCATTACTATACAACTGCCTACTGCTGGAATGGGGATCATATTATCTTTTCTTATTTGATAATCCATCGTTGATGCTAGTTTCAAAGAATCATCTATGTATGTTCTATTTCTACTATCAGTTAAAACTCTCATCACTGTTGGTACCGCAACACCCATAAGTATTCCCAAAATTACAATTGCCGCAAGCAGCTCAATCATTGTAAATCCAGCATTCTTCCTCATGTTCCTACACCTTCCTATCTTAATCATTATAACAAATTTTCAAGGAAGTTTATACTAATTTAATACTTTTTTCATATTTTCAATTTCATTTAACGTCATTTCATTATACATGTCTTCATTAAATAAATAATCATATCTAAATAAACTAAAGCCTTCATAATTAATAGAATTTCTACTTAATATAATTTCTCTCATAATAATATCTTCATAAACCATCCATTCATAATTACCACTTTTAGCGTATTTATCCATCTCTCCAACTTTATAAAAAGCTAAAGCTATTTGTAATCCAACTTTTTTATTTATAAGCAAACTTTCCCATTCATCAATAGCCTCTTTAAACGCCCGTGCTTCATTAAAGAAGCCATAATAGATCTGTGGCATTATAAAATCAATATAACCACTTTCACTACACCACTTTTTAACGTCCGCAAACACTTTAGTGTAATTATTATCAATATTTCCATCAGGAGACACACCAAACTTGACCCCATACTTATTACAAATTTTATAAACATCCTTAATTAAATTACTAACGACATTCAAATTATATTGTTCCTTGCTAATATACTCATTATTTTCTAAGTAACGTTCATAATCAACCTTATCAATTTCATTATTTGGATAAAAATAATCATCAAATAATACCCCATCAACTTTATAATTTTTTACTAGTTCTTCTACTCCAGACACTACCAATTTATGAGTATATTCTTTAGATGGATTAAAATATATTCCCTCTCCAACATAAACAACATCACTATTTAAATACTTATAAGCTGGGTTCTTACTGCTAATACTTCTAATATCAGCAGTAGTTCTTATTCGATACGGATTAATCCAGGCAATAAAACTAATTTTCTCTTTATGAGCTTTTTCTATAAAATAATCCAAAATATCAAAACTCGCCGCAACTCCCTCTTCACTAGAAACAACACTACTCCAAGGAAATATCTTTGAAGGATATATCGCATCACAAAAACTTCTTACTTGCACAATAACCTCATTAAACCCTAATTCTTTTACATTTGTAATCATCTTATCAATATTTTTCTTACCCGCTACTTCATCTGCATTTTTCAAATATTTTCCTATTTCAATATAACTAATGAAGATACTTCTCTTTTCATTTTCTTGTGGCCCCGCCTTTTGTCTCTCATCAACTCTAGGGCCACTCAATAAAAGTATCATAATAATCCCACTACCAAGTATGATCACCTTCAAAATATTTTTCATAATATCACCAAATTTATCATACTAAATATTATTTAAATATTTTGTCACTTTATATAGTTCTTTATTAAAAACATCTCTCCATCTCTATAAAATCCATAAAACACCTCTTCTAAAACATAATTTTCTTCTTTTAGTACTTCATCTAACCATTTTCTACTCTTACCAATTTGTAATAAAACATCTTCATCAACTTTACCATCTAATATTACTGGTAATGGAAAATTATCATCTTCATTTCTGACAAACACTGATAATCTTCCACTAATCTCTAATATCGCATAATCTACTTCTTCAATTGACTTAATACCTTGACTCCTTAACTCCATCAACAAATCATCTAAATTGTACCTTTGCTTAAGCATCTCTTTAAAATTAACTTTACCTCTATTGATAATTACTGACGGGCTACCATCAATTGTCTTTCTCACCTTTGCATACTTTAGTGATACCTTCGAAGTAATTATCTGTAATAAAACCAATAATAAAACCGGAAAAAGTGACAAAAAGATACTATCAGAATAATTTTCTATCCCTGATGAGACAATATTTGCCAGTAATAACGATACTACCAAGTCAACTACTTTTAATTCGCCTATTTCTCTTTTACCCATCATTCGATAAAATAAAAATAAAATTACGTAGAAAAACAAAGCTCTAAACAAAATAATAATAAAATCCATATTATCACCCATTTATATGATGATTTAAATCATATTTTTTTATACACAGCATACATTTAATTGAGGTGACTTATATGTCTAACTTAAAAATTTTTTTAATTCATTTCGGAATAACTATTCTATCTCTTTTCATTACTCTCTTCTTCATTACAACTCTTTACTATTTCAATATCTTATCTCCTAATGCCTACAATATTATAAAGTTCATAACCCTTCTACTAGCCTTATTTATTAATGCCTTTCTCCTTGGTAAAAAAGCAAAATCCAAAGGTTATCTAGAAGGTATAAAATTATCTCTTTCTATAATTGCTATCTTTTTATTAACCGCCCTATTCACATCAAACTTTTCCATAAAACTATTACTTTATTATCTAATCATTGCGATTACCACTATCTTTGGTAGTATGGTTGGAATTTCTAAAAACAAAGAAAACTAAAAAGATACCACCCGGTATCTTATTTTTATGATTTCTTCTTCATTTTAGTAATCGTTTTATCTATTTATATTCTCGTTTGATTTAAATATAAAACTTCTTCTGCATAGAAACTCACCAAACATTTTAATTTAAGAATCTAAACAAATTTTCGCTTATTATATCACAATCATCAAACAAATTACATTGAATTATCTTGTTTTGTCACATTATATTTGTTAAAACTTGCACGTAAAAAGAAGAACTTTTACGCCTCAGTAAACATATTACTGCAAACCTATTTCAAGTTCTTCTTTTATCATCTTGATCTCTCTTTTTGTCATAAATTTCTTTAACCGATAATTGTTTGGTAAAACATTAAGTAAAATTTCTCTTGTTTTTACTTCTTTCATAAAGTATTCATAAAACAACTTATCTTTATTCTTCAAAAATATCGGTCCAAAGAAAAATTCTTTTTTACTATAATGCTTCTTACCTCTTTTAAATTTAATTATTTGATAGATAAATTTTTTCTCTTTAACCATTTTCTCATCATTAATTATAAATCCATTTTTACATAAAAACCTTTTTACATCCTCTTGATAATTATTAGGACTAACAATAATAGTTTTTATTTTTTTTAGGATCTTCAAATTATTCTTAAATATTCCGATCATATTTCTTCCACCCATACCAGAAATAATCACAGTATCAACCTCACTACTATATGTATCTAAACCATTTCCCAACCTAACTTCTATTTTATCTTCTAAACCTTCTCTTTTGATATTCTCTTTTGCGTGTTTAAGTGGTCCTTCCAATACATCTGAAGCAATAGCATTTATTCCCATGTCTTTCTTAACTAAATAAATATCTAAGAAAGCATGATCACATCCTACATCTAAACAAAAGGAATTAGCTTCCACTAAATCCCCAATTGTTTTTAAACGATTATTTATTTTCATTAATCAGTTAAGAAATCCTTTAACTTTCTTGAACGTGATGGGTGTCTTAATTTTCTTAAAGCTTTAGCTTCAATTTGACGAATACGTTCTCTTGTAACTCCAAAAATTTGTCCTACTTCTTCTAGAGTTCTACATTGACTATCATCTAAACCAAATCTAAGTCTTAATACCTTTTCTTCACGTTCTGTAAGGGTTGCTAAAACCCCGCTTAATTCTTCTTTTAACATTTCCACAGTCGCATATTCTTCAGGTCCCATGGTCTTTTCATCTCTTAGGAAATCTCCTAAATGAGAATCATCTTCTTCCCCAATTGGTGTTTCAAGAGATACTGGATCTTGACTTATTTTATATACTTCACGAACCTTTTCAACTGAAACACCTAATTTCTTAGCAATTTCATCATCAGTAGGTTCACGATTCAATTCTTGTGTTAATTGACGTTGAACTCTTGCTAATTTATTAATCGTTTCTACCATGTGTACTGGTACACGGATAGTTCTTGCTTGATCCGCAATAGCACGAGTAATAGCTTGTCTTATCCACCAAGTTGCATAAGTTGAAAACTTGAATCCTTTAGCAGGATCATATTTATCTACGGCTTTCATTAATCCAATATTACCCTCTTGAATTAAATCTAAAAATAACATTCCTCTTCCTACATATCTTTTGGCAATACTAACTACTAAACGAAGATTAGATTCCGCAAGCATTTTCTTTGCTTCTTCATCTCCCTCTTCAGCTCTCTTAGCATACTCAAATTCTTCATCTGAAGTAAGTAAGTTAATTCTACCAATTTCTTTTAGATACATACGAACAGGATCATTAATTTTTACATCTTTAGACAAAGTTAAATCTTCAACTGCTACATCATGAGTAATTTCCGCACCAGATGCATCATCACTTCCATCTTCAGCCACAACATCAATTTCCGCTTCCATTAAAGCATTGTATAATTCATCTAATGAATCACTATCAACATCTAATCCTTTTAATTCATCCGCTAATTGTTCGTAAGTAATATAACCTTGTTTTTTTCCTAACGCTAGTAATTTGTCTTTTCTTTCATCTAATGTTTTAATCTCTCCAACCATGTCTATTCTCCTATTCTTAGTTTTCTAATCTTTTCGACAATTTTAGCTTGTTCTAATGGATCTACTTCTTTTTTCATTAAATTTGTTAATCTCTTAATTTCTTGAGTCATTCCATAATCACGAATAACCTTAAAATACTCAAATAACTCTTCTTTTGTAGTTTTTTCATTATAATTTCCTGCTAAAATATTATTTAACAAGATTAGAAGATTCTCTTTATCTTGAACATAAGTATAAAAATCAGCCACATTAATATTTCCATGCTTTTTATAATAATAAATTATCTCACTTGAAAGTGCCCTAGATTCCTCACTAGGAAAAACTAATCTTTCTTTTTCTACTTGGCTAATGGCCATATCATCATTAAGCATAAAATATAATATTTGTTCAACAGCTTTACTATACTTATCCTTTTTAATAACCTTTTCTTTTGTAACCGTCTTTATCTTTTGTTGTATCGGAACATTCTTTTGTGCTTTAAAGTCATTAAATCGCATTTCCAGTGTATTATAACTCAAATCAAACTCTTTTGCAAGTCTTTTAAGCACAACTTCGACTCTAATTGGATCAGTTATTGACACCGTTTCTTTTAAAACTGCATTAATGTAATTAGCTTTTTCTTCATCACTTCTAAAATCAACATTCTCTTTTAATTTAGCTATTTTAAAATCACTAAAATTTACGGAATTATCTAATAGTCCAATAAATCTTTCTTTACCATGTTTTAAAATAAAACTATCTGGATCGTCATTATCTGGCAGGCTAACAACTTTAACTTCAATTCCCTGTTCCAATAAAGTCTCTCCAATTCCTGTTGCCGCATGAACTCCCGGATCATCTCCATCTAAACACAAAATAATATTATTAGACAATCTTTTAAGTAGATTAATTTGTTCTTTAGTTAATGCTGTTCCCATCAAAGCAACAGTATTTTTTATCCCAATTGTACTAGCTCTAATAACATCCATAAAGCCTTCCATTACAATAACACATTTTTTTAATCTACATTCTTCCCTCGCAATATGATAATGATAAAGCATCTCGCCTTTTTTAAATATTTCTGTCTCTTTTGTATTCAAATATTTATTTTGCTCATTATCCTTATAAATACGTCCACTAAATCCTACCACTTTCCCTGAAACATCATAAAGTGGAAACATAATTCGATCACAATATATATCATGATCATCACTTGCCAAACCTATTCTATTAAGAGTGGCTAAATCATATTTCTTTTTTAATAATAAACTTGTTAAATCATCTCTAGTTTCTAAAGATAATCCTATTTCAAAGTCTTTAATTATCTCATCATTTATTCCTCGTTTGGCTAAATATGTTTTAGCCATTCTACCCTGACTACTAGATAAATTATTTTGATAATATTTAACTGAAAAATTATAAGCATCATACAATTTATCATATTTTGTATTTTTGGTCTTTATTTGGATGCCACTAACATTAACTCCGACTCTTTCCCCTAAATAGCGAAGTGCCTCTTTAAAATCTATATGTTCATAATTCATTAAAAATGTAAAAACATTTCCTGTTGCATGACAAGAAAAACAAGTATAAATTTGCTTTTCTCTTGAAACGCTCATTGATGGATTAGAATCATCATGAAAAGGACAAACCCCAAAGAAGTTTTTGCCCCTCGCAACAAGAGGAATTCTCTCTCCAATGATGTCAACTATATCTATCTTACGTCTAATTTCATTAGCCAAATCATTATTCATCAACACCACTTCCTTAATACAAAACTTATTATAACACGTTTTCTCATACTTTAGAAGAGAATCACTGCTTATAATTAATTATCATCTTTAACCAATTCTTTTGGAACGGTAGATAAAACTATTTTCTTAATTTCTGTTCTAAATAAACCTCGCATCTCAGTAACATACATATTATCTAAAGCGCTTTGAACACTAACTCCTTCCGAAGAATCTTCGAAATCATCAACATACTCTTCATCTCTATAAAATTTCCAACCAGCAAAATTAATAAGTCTATAAATTTCTGTAAAATTTTCATCATCTAAAAATAAGGATGCTACCGCCAATTGTTCAGAATAATTCTTAACCAGAACCTCTCGCAAATTAAAAAAGAAAGTTTGCTGGCTTATTTTTTCATCGGATAAGTCCTTATTAATTACTTCCCTTTTATTATGAGCATTAATACCTTCAAAAAATTTTAATTTTGACTGTTCACTATTTATAAAACTACGCACAAAAGATACCGAATCAGCACATTCAGTTTCATAAAACAAATACATCATTTCTAAACATTCTCTTTTTGTATCTTTACCCATAAATATATCTCTCCATTTTGATGGATTGCATCATTAAAAACAATTCAAACAATATCTCCATACAAAATTATTAATATCTTTCATTTTTGATTCTAACAATTTCTTAAATTATTGAACAAAAAAGTGCCATTATTCGCACTTTATTACCTTTAATCATTCTTTTGTACCGGCTTAGTTAATTTCTTTTGAAAACCATATTGTTCTCTATTAGCGGTAACATAACTTACCAGCGTATCTATTTGAGCACTTGTTATTTTATCTTTTTTAAGAATCTTTACTACCTCTTCTGCTGGTAAACATTGTTCCAATACTGCATAAGCTTCAATACCATTTACTATTTCTACATTAGAACGATCATCATTTATTCTATAAGGTACTCCAAATAAATCATAATCGCAAAATTTACCTTCTGGAATAAATTTTCCATCTAAAGTAGTCATAGTAAAATGACCGTTGTGCCATAGACTGTCATAAGTATAAACTCTTCTCTGTTGGTCTACTACAGGCTCTATTGTACCTCCTTCAGCTTTATTAATAACCTCATGATATTCTAAAACATCATCATCCACAAAACGTGCCATAGGTTCTATAAGTGTAAAACTTTTATCAGTACCAGTTAAAACCACCTCATTAATAAATAAATTACTTACGTCATGTTTTTTAATCTTTTCTTTAAAATCCTTAAGCCTTTTTTTCATAGCTTCAATTTTTTTCATATTTTCCCCCTCAATTTAAATTTGGTCTATATAATACCATAAACCCTATAAAAAGTCAAATTTATCAATACTAAATTATTTTTATTTTTCTTAACTTTTTAACGTTTAAATAAACAAACATGCTAAAAAAGATATCCATAATCGATAATTATAAACATCTTTTTACTTTATAAATAAAATTCATTATTACTTAATATTTAATTTTGTGAAGCCTTATTATATCCATCTATTTCTTTTTTTAATACCTTGATACTATTATCTTTTAACTTTTGCCTTTCATAAGTTTTCTCAGGACCTATCAATATATGTTCTAAAATATTATTTCGTAATTGTTCAGGTACGAACCTCATTAAATGATTTTCATAATACTCTTCGCCTTTTTCAATCTGAGATCTAGCAAAAATATCCATCACTTGATAACAAAACTCTGGTTTTTGCCATTCCTCTGCAAATTTTGGATTTTTCTCTTTCCATTCGTACATTCCTAAGCCAATTAATGACGTATAATTATAAAATGCAAGTGTTATTACATCCAAATCAGATTGATATTGACTAGGCAAAAAGCTTTCAAATTCAAAATAACGAATTCCAAGTTCATCGGCTTTAAAAAAACTATTTAAAACACTCATTATATATTTTTTATCAACAATTATCTCTTGTGGGGCATTAGCTAATTGTTTTAAACTACCTCTTTGTGCTAAAGCAAGTAAAACTTCTTTTGAATCAATTAGTAATTTCTTTACTAATGGAGTCTCTTTAATAGCTAAAAACAATTCTACTTTATTTTCCAGTTTCAAGCTGTCAAAATCGGTTTGAATATCTCTACCAGCTAATATATTAGTAGCTAAATCAAATATTGTACGCTGAAAAGGATCAGAAGTCATAGAATATAAAAACACTAATTCTTCTTCCGTATAACGTCTCTTTTTTTGCAAAGATAATAATCTTTGATAATTTGCATACTCTTTTTCTAACTCGTCTATATATTCTTTATTTTTCTTTTCGTCTATTTCTCTTAATTTCTTTATTAATTCTGGAAAAAACTTACAATCTATTTCATAACCATATACATTACTACCATTAAATTCTACCTTATTACTTTCTTCTTCATCAGCTGGAGTACAACCATCACTTACTTTAATAAAAAATATTGGTATATCTTTCTGTTCATCATTTTCAAAATACACATATATATCACCTGACCAGAACTCTCCATCGATAGCCCCATGAATTGCAGAATAACACCCACTATAAAAAGTATCCATATTTAAAGCACATGCACTGCCCTGTATATCTTTGTATAATCTACGATAGGATTGATTATCTTCCTTTTTATATTCTTTCCAAATTCCTCTTTTCATATTTTTTCCTCCAAAAAAGTATTAATTCACTTATAACTTTATTATAATATATAAACTAATTTTAAAAAATAAAAATAATATAAAAAGGACAATCTCCCAAAAAGTTATTGTCCCTTTTTATCATCAGCTTTACTTTTTGTAATACATTCTTCTTTTCTAATTCCAATACCCTCATTCATTTCTTTAACTTTAGTATTAATAAAACCATTCAATAAAAGCGAATGTTTACCAGCAATATCTATACAATGAGAGTACCACGTATTATCACCTTGTTCCATTAATTCACGTTGATTATCAATTTTTGAAAGACTATCTAAATGTCCATTCCTCACAAATTGAACTAATCTATTCATATCCTGATAATTATCTTCCGATACATCTTTTTGCATATCATATAGCTTGCACATATAATGTTCTGACATGTCCCTTTGAAATTTAGCCAATCTTGCCTTGCCACCATAATACTCTGGGCTTAACAAATGCAAGCGTTGTCTCATTTTAACGCTAACACTTCCTACAAACCTTGCACAAGTTTCTAATAATTGTTGTCTAAAATCACAAGCAACTTTATTATCATGTGCATCATTAATTTGACCTCTTATATTAAAAAATACACTATCTAAAGAATCAGCTTCTTTCGCCTCAAATAATTGATATTTTAAATCAAGTACCCGCATTAATTCTTCTCTTTTTTTGTAATCCATACTCATCCTGCTTCCACCTCTAATTAAACATATTTCTAATTAAAACAAATTAGTAACATTTTCTTTATATTTTAAACATTTTTTAGTTATTTGTAAAGAAAACTTACGTTTTTATATAAACTATATCAAAGATTTTCTTGTATATGTTTCAACGTCTTTGTCAATATAAACATCAATTACACACTTATCAACTATCTTAATAAATCCAAGTCCTGTAATGGCTAAATCCTCATCATATTTCATTTGATAAGTTGTTTTATTTAAATTCTTCAAATCATCATGATTTGCTGAATTTAATAATCTTTTAATATTTAAATCATTTGAAACAAACACAGTAAAACTATTCTTCTCACCTTCAACATAATCAATTCTAATTAAATCTTCAATAATAATTGATTGATTTTTACGTAACTGATATGTCTTTGGTTTAATCTCTTTTCGTGGCGAAATCTTCTTAACAGTTTTCTCATCAACATGATTTAAGATGGAGCCACTCTCTACTAATCCTGGTGTATCAATTAGCATTAAATGATCATTAATTTCAATATTTACCGTATTTAAAGTTGTAGAAGGAAGTGGAGACATTGTTAACTCTTGAGCATTATCTGAATAATTTTGAATAAGCTTATTAATTAAACTACTTTTACCGGCATTGGTATGTCCCACAACATAAACATTTTTAGAAGTTTGATGATATTTAATACGACGTAGTAAATAATCAATATTATAATTCTTATTTGCACTTATCACAATTACTTCTTCAAAATGAATATTCATACTCTCTAAATAAGTAATTAGTTTTTCTTCTTTAACTGATTTAGGTAAAGCATCCTTTTTATTTAAAACTAAAATCATCTTGTTTGGAATTAAATTTCTAATTTCTTCTAAATTCTTTTCTAAATTTAACAAATCAGTAATATATAAAACTAAATCTTTAGTTTCGGCTACACTTTTTAATATATCGATGTATTCTTCATTTGACTTTACTACTACTTGATATTCACCATAATTCTTCATTCTAAAACATCTTTGACAAATATCGTTTTCTAAACTGGTAGTGTATCCTTCTTGAAGTATATTTTCTTCTTGCAGTAAAACTCCACAACCCAAGCATTTCTTGTCACTACTCATAATAACTTCCTTTCTTAAATACCCCTAATTTCTCATATTTCTTTACTATTTTTTCTTCGATTTTTCTATTTAATCCTGTAATTTTTAAATCTTTAACTCCTAGTGGATCTACAAGGATTGTCTTTACTCCATAAAGTTTACCAGAGAATATATCTGTAACAATCTGATCCCCAATCATTGCCATTTCTTTATTTTTGATATTACATCTTCTTCTAATTCTCATTAACCCTTTAGGAAGCGGTTTTAAACTGAAGCATTCTCCTTCAATCTCTAAATCATTAAGATACTCAACTATTCTTTTTTTTACATTATTAGAACTAATATAAACCACGAAATCTTTTTTTAACTTCTTAATTAAATTTTTTACTTTTGTTGGGCATTTTTTCTCATCAACTAGCCCTAATGTATTATCTAAATCAAATACTAAGCACTTTATTCCATCTTTCTTTAATTTTGAATAGTCAATATCAAAAATAGTTTTTTTATATATATCCGGTTTAAAGTATGCCATAAAACATCTCCTTATTGCATAAACATTATACAACATTTTTCTCAATTAGTCTAATTATTTACCCTTTGCTTAACCATTTCCGTTGACATAGTAATTTTTTCAAATGTATAACCGTTTTCTTTACCATACCTAATAATATCTCTTAAAGCATCTCTTGTATAAGATTTTATATCATGCATAAGAACCATATTAACTCGATCTCTTCTTAAAGAATTAACTACATTATTTTTAATCATCTCCGGAGTTGGGCTTCCACCAGCGGCATCACCTGATGAAACATTCCAATCATAATATCTATAGCCTCTATTAATAACATCAACAGTTAGACTACTCATAATTCCTGGTGAATATCTTCTACTAATTGTATTTGAAGATCCACCTGGAAATCTAATTATATATGAATACTCTCCTGTAATTCTCTTAACTCGCTCATTAACAATATTTAAATCACTATAATAATTATCAATTGATGAATAAACTTGTGCATAATCATGACTAGCTGTATGTAACGCAATAGTATGCCCTTCATCATACATTCTTTTAATCAAATCATCAGGACCTTTATTAGTAATAAAAAATGTCGCCTCAATTCCCTCCTCTTTTAAAATATCTAAAATCGCATCAGTTGTTCCACTCTGTGGCCCATCATCAAAAGTTAAATAGATAGTCCCATTTTTTCCTCTTTCTGAAACTATAACCGTCCTCGTTACAAAATTTTTATTGCCACTCGCATCACTAACTTCATATTTAATTTCATACTTAGAAGCCTTTGTAGTATCAACATCCCCTACAACCGTAACTTTATCAGTAATATCACCGCAACAATTATCAATGGCCTTATAACCAGGTTCATTATAAACTTCCCCAATAAAAGCATAAACTTGATTACTACCAATCAAACTAATTTCCGGAGCCACTTTATCTTCATAAATTAACTCTTTTTCAATTACAGTTTTATTACCAGAACTATCTGCAACTGTATAAATAACCTTTTGATTTGTAATCTTTACTTCTACTTTATCTGATAAATCTCCATCATAATTATCATAAGCTCTTACATTTTCTTTTTGATATTCACTACCTGGACATAAATAAATCTTCTTATTTTCACTAACCTCCAAAGTCGGCTTAGATATGTCTTTAACAATGACTTTTCTAATTACTTTTTTCTTAAATATCCCTTTACCTTTATATGAATATGTAATTTCATAAGTACCTAACTTTTTGGAATTAACCTTCCCACTAACTTTAACTGCAGAAGAAACATCTTTATTCATATATTTAGCTTTAAATCCTTTTTCGTTATATAATTGTTTATAATTAAGAATCACCTCACGTTGACCTTTAAGCTCAATTTGAGGCATAAAATAATAACCGACAAAAATAACTCCTACACACAAAATAATTAGTCCGCCAATTAATAAGCAAATCTTTGGATTAAAAGACCCTTTATTATAATTATCACTTCTTTTATGCATCATCATTATATCAACTCTCTTACTACATATAATTTCTACATATTACACTATAAATATACTATAAATCTTAAATTTAAACAACTAAGAATACCTATACTTTTCCATTAAGCACAAATTCGTTCCATATCTTTTCAATAGCTTTCTTCTCAATTCTAGATACATAACTTCGAGATATTTTTAAAGACTTTGCAATTTGTTTTTGAGTTTGGCAAGGATAATTAAATAAACCATATCTCCTCACGATAATTTCTTTTTCTCGATCATCTAAAACCTGTAAATAATTCATAATCAATTTAATATTATCATTTTTTTCAATTTCTTCTAAAAAGTCATTTTTAGGAGCCTTCAATATATCCATTATTGAAATTTCTCCGCCATCTTTATCATAACCAACTATTTCATTTATTGAAATATCTTTTGCGTATTTATTGCTTGTTCTAAAAAACATTAGAACTTCATTTTCGATACACTTAGCACAATACGTAGTTATTTTTACGGCCCGCTCTGGTGAAAACGTATCAACCCCCTTAATTAAGCCAATTGTTCCAATACTAATCAAATCATCATTAGATGTATACTTATTTTCAAACTTTTTTACGATGTGTGCTACTAAACGTAAATTATGTTCAATTAGTTTATTTCTAGCCTCTGTATCCCCTGCACATTTTAATCTAATACACTCTTCCTCTTCCTCTGGACTAAGTGGTTCTAAAAATACTTCGTTAGAATAGCTTCCCGTAAAACAAAATAAATTTTTAAACATATCCAATAAAAAAAACATATAATCACCCTCTATAGATTATATGTCTTAATTTATCAAATTTTGTTAGTTTTTCTGATGGATCTTTTCACTGACACTTCTCACTATTCCCAGTAAAAAATCTTTATTAATCAAAAATGCATATACACATACCACAGCCAAATTTAAAATATCTAAATAAATATTTCGTTGATAATATAAGATAATTGCAAATGCAAATATTAAAATTGTCTTAATAAAAATACCTTTTTCATACTTAATATTAAGATACTTTTTTAAGTCAAAATGTCGATATATCATCATTATAAAATATGAAATCAATGTTGAAAAAGCCGCAGCATATAAACCAATATACTTAATTAATGCCACATTCACAACAATATTAATAACTGCACCCATAACTGAAGTTGCTGCCACTTCCTTAGTCATTTTCTTCGCAATATAAATTGAACTATAAAGTGACACTCCTACATTAAATACAACTCCTAGCGCCAATATCGGAATATAAATAAATGCCTCATCATACTGAGAATTAATAAGTATTGGGAAAACAAATGGCATACACGCAATTAATCCAACTCCAAACGATGAAAACAATTTAACTACAGTATTACATATGTCAGAAAAAAACTCATCTCGATCACTACTATTTATATGTAGTGTAGCACTCTCACACCACGACATATTAAATATCGCAAAAATACTAGAAAGCAGCGTTGGAAATTTATTACTAATCGCATAAATACCATTCGCAGCCGTTCCAAGTACCGCGGAAACAATACTCCTATCACTAACACTAACTATCCACCAACTTAAACTATTAGGCACTAAAGGAGCTGAATACTTAATCATTTTCTTTATCAATAATTTATCAATTAATTTTCTCTTAAAATATTTATGCATTTTAAGTCTAAAAAATAAATATAATGCTCCAAAGCCATTAGCTAAAGCCATTGAAATAACCATTCCTTCTACTCGCATACCACAAACAACAATTAATAAAATGTTTAATAAAACTGTAAAAGCACCCGTAATAATACAAGCAATTGAATAATCAAGTGTCTGTCCAAATCCCCGTGCCACCTGCAATAAATTACCTGTAATTGTACAAATAAATACATCAAACAAAATCAAAAATCTATAATCAATATGAACGAACTGGGTCACAATTAAATAAACGACTGAAAATAAGGATAATGATACAAACAAGATTGTAAAGTTATTAGTCATTACCTCTTTTGTATCTTTTTCTTTTCCCCTCGTATCAATTAAAAATCTAAAGACACCCATCTCTAGTTCAATCGTAATAAGTGGCACTAAAAGTCTTACGTAAGTTTGGATTAAATCCACTGTACCATATTGTTTAGTGCTTAAATACCCAGTATAAAGTGGCAATAAAAAGAAGGAAATTAATTGTGTACATACTTTCCCCAAAAATATAATAATTGTATTCTTAGCTAATTCTTTCTTTTTGTTCATACTTCTTCCACATCCTTACAACACATACCACAACTAAAATTCCTAGCTCAGCCCCAATAGTATCAATCAAAACATCACTTATTTGACCACTTCTGCCTGCAACAAACAATTGATGCACCTCATCACTACAAGCATAAAGAAAAGATATTCCAAGTGACCAAAGGGCTACTTTTCGCTTATTATTTAAATATTCTAAACCATTACTAATAATCAGTATTCCTAAAATAAAATATTCCCCAATATGAGCAGTCTTCCTTACTGGCATCACTAAATTTGATGTCCATTTATCTTTTTCAGTATCGCTTAACTCCCTGCCCAATACTGTCTCAACTGTTCGAATAATTAATCCATCACTTTTCTTAGTAGAAACATATCCAACATCGTTAGAAAATAAAAAAATAATTATCATCCAACTAATTAATAATACCAATTTAACTATTCTTTTTATCACTACATTCACCTCTATAACTATAATTTATTTTTAAATAAAATGCAAGAAAGTCGTCTTTTTTTCATAAAAAAAATCATCAATTAAAAAGAGGCCTTCCTGTGCCTCCCTTTGGTTTATCTATTATTACATCCATTATGACAACAATTACCATTATCATTATTTCTAAATAAGAATAAAATTATAAAAACAATTAATATAATCCAAAGCCATGATCCACCATTATTGTTATTGCCATAATCACAGCATCCACCATAATACATAGACATTCTCCTTTCAGTTATATTATATTTATAATTTTAAAATTCGTCACAAAGAAAAAGTTGCTTATAGGCAACTTAAACTACTCACAAATTAATTTTTTATTTGGAAAATTACTAATATATAATTTTTCATGTTTCTCATTAACATACTTATTACCAATAAATATATTATAAATATTAATAACGCGATTATCTACTATACTAACAAATCCATCTCCTGGCTTAAGACCATCAAGTTCAACATCTAGTTTTCCTTCCTTACAGGTTCCATCAACAATTTTCAAACACAAATCACCATTAGCCATTACTTTATAACAGCCATCAGCAACTTCATTACCATCATTTGTATATCCAAATATTTTTAAATCTACTTCTCTCATAAATTCCGTAACACTATCCATAATAGCATCATTTCTAGTTTTTTCAAGCATCCTAAAAATAATTGGCATAATTCCTATTAAAGCAACAGCTATTCCTACCATTACAATTAAAAACTCCTTTGAAGAAAAACCTCTACTACCTAACTTTTTCATTGTCTTGATAACTCTTCTTTCATATTTCTATTTACAATGGCTTGATAAGCCTCTTCAACATCATTAAAATAAATTGTTTCAGTCTTTAATTTTTGATATGTTTCATTACCTTTACCTAAAATTAAAACAATATCTTTTTCACCGGCCATATCAATAGCTTTTTGAATTGCCTTTCTTCTATCAACAATAATTTCATAATTAGTATGAGTATCCTTTACCGTTTTAACTATATCTTCACATATCTTCATTGGATCTTCGCTTCGTGGATCTTCTCCCGTAAATATAGCATAAGTTGCGTTTTTTACAACAACTTCCCCTACTATCGGTCTTTTCAAATAATCTCTTTCACCGGCTTGCCCAATAACAACTATACTTCTATTAATATCCAAAGTATGTACAAAATTAAGTAATTTTGTAATACCATTAGGTGTATGAGCATAATCAACCATTACATAATAAGGACTTTTAGTATTTAGCATTTGCAGTCTTCCCTCAACATATAACCCACTAATATTCTTTAACAAATCCTCTAATTTAAAGCCTAATTCAAGACAAGTAAGTAATGCCGCAGCTAAATTATAAACATTAAAATCACCAAGTAGTGGACTATCCACATCAAAAACGTTTCCTTTATAATTAAATTTTATTTCTGTATGATTAGGGAACACCTTAAAATTAACTATCTGTAAAGTGTTATCAGCTTCTCTTCCATAGCTAAATACTCTTCCTCTGCATGCTGCCTTAACTTGTTGATAAAATACATCATCTTTATTTAAAACACAAATACCAGTTTCCTTAACTTGTTGGAATAACATTAATTTACATTGAACATAATTTTCGAAACTACCATGAATATTTAAATGTTCACTTGTAATATTGGTAAATACTCCGGCATCATATTCCATCGCCTGTAATCTTCCCCTAAAGAAAGCTTCACTACTTGCCTCGGTAACTACATACTTACAATTAAATTTAACAAATTCATCCATATAACTATAAAGAAAATGTGAATCTGGTGTCGTATTTGGATTACCTCCACTAAATGCAGCACAACTTCTTCCATTAGTTCCTATATACCCACAAATATTACTTCCAATTAAACTTTGAATAATAGTTGAAGTGCTTGTTTTACCATCAGTTCCTGTTACTCCAATAACCTTTAGTTTCTTATCAGGATAATCATAAAACTTTTGACATAAATATGGTAATTCACGATTAGTATCAGGCACCTTAATTATCGGTACACTCTTATCACCAACATCTTTACTAACAATTACTGCTGCTGCTCCTCTTTTAATAGCCTCATCTATAAATTCATGTCGATCAGCTGTAACTCCCATTGTACACACAAATAAATCTCCAGGTTCTACCTCTTTAGAATTAATTGATATTGCTTTAATAACTATATCTGTTCCTACCCCAGGATACAAATCATTTAATTTCTTCATTTTCATCACCTATTAAAATTATATCGTAAACAACCAATATTTTAAAGTTATTTTCCTTGATATAACACTTAATTTACGTTAAAATTATATAAGGTGATAAAATGAAAAAGATAATTATTGGAGCCGGAAGTGATTTAGGCGTCCATATTGATGGGACTCATCTTGGTCCTACTCAATTGTTAAACGACTTACAAAGCTTTTATAAAGGAGACAGCATTTCTTTTGTCCAAGATGAAAATATTATTAAAAGTAGAAATTTTTCAGATAGACGCAAGAACGAATATGAAATTGAGCGATTTAACAGTGCGCTATATAAAGCAATTCTAGAAAAAATGACTGATGGCTATTTTCCAATTTTAATTGGTGGGGATCATTCTGTCGCAATATCTTCTGCTTTAGCGGCTGCCAAAATACATACTGATATTGGAATTATTTGGATCGATGCTCATCCAGATTTTAACACCTTCAAAACAACTCAAACAGGAAATATTCACGGCCTTCCATTAGCGGCTATAACCGGCTATGAAAATGAAGCATTAAGAACATTCCATGATGGCAATGTTATCAATCCTGCAAAAACTGTTGTTGTTGGTGCCAGAAGTATTGATGAAGGAGAAAAAGATAATCTCCGTTATGCCGGCGTTACAGTTTTTACAACCAATGACATTAAAGAACGTGGCGTTGAAGCTATTATGAAAGAAGCTTTTGAAATAGCTGGAAAACATACAAAAGGAATACACATAAGTTATGACTTAGATTCTATTGATCCAATCGAAGCTCCAGGTGTATCAATTCCTGAATTTGATGGAATATCAGCAGATGAAGCTATGAAAATCAACGAACAAATTATTAAACATTTAGAATCTGTTACTTCATATGATTTAGTAGAATTCAACCCCTTACGTGATCAAGAGCGTAAAACAGAACAAATTGCGATTAATTTATTAGCTCAAATAATTCAAGCTGTTGATAAAAAAGATAAATATGGAAAAATCAATCTTTCAACACCTCAAGCTGATACAAATAAAATTAATACACAACAATAATTAAAGTAAATTCAAAATATGAATTTACTTTTTATTTTCAAAGAAAAAAACAAGTTATTTCTAACTTGTCTTTATTTTCTAATAATTTCTTTCTCTTAAGAAAGGAGGTAAGTCATATGCATCTGATGAATCACCATCATCTTCATCATTTAAAACTTCTGGATTACTAGTATAATTCATTGTATCACTAGTAGATGAATTTCTTCTCGTTTGACTTACATTACTAAATACTGGAACTTGTTCAGTTGCGGCTTTTTTCTTATCAAAACCAGTTGCAATTACTGTAACAATAACTTCATCAGATAAATTTTCATTAATTACAGCACCGAAAATTGTATTAATATCAGTATTAGCTGCAGCTCTAACAACTTCAGCCGCTTGTTCAGCTTCAAATAATGTTAAATTAACTCCACCAGTAATATTAATGATAGCATCTGTTGCACCCTCAATTGATTTTTCAAGTAATGCAGATGATACAGCTTGTCTAGCAGCTTCAATTGCTCTTTCTTCACCCATACCAATACCTATACCAATTAAAGCACTACCTGATTTTTCCATTACTGCTCTAACATCGGCAAAGTCAAGGTTAACTAATCCGACAACAGCAATCAAATCTGAAATCGATTGAACGCCACGACGTAAAACATTATCTACTTCTTTAAATGCTTCAAGCATTGGTGTAGATTTATCAATAATTTCTCTTAATCTATCATTTGGAATAACAATTAATGTATCTACATGTTTCTTTAATTCATCAATCCCTGCTAAAGCATTCTCCATTCTTCTCTTTCCTTCGAATGAGAATGGTTTAGTCACAATTGCCACTGTTAAAGCTCCTAAACCTTGAGCAATTTCAGCAACTACTGGGGCTGCACCTGTTCCAGTTCCGCCGCCCATACCACAAGTGATAAAAATCATATCGGCTCCAGTTAAAGCTTCTTCGATTTCTTTCTTTGACTCAATAGCTGCTTCTTTTCCTATCTCCGGTCTACCACCTGCACCTAAACCTTCTGCTAAGGTAGCTCCTAATTGTATTTTTACATCTGCTTTAGATGAATTTAGTACTTGTAAATCTGTGTTAGCAGCAATAAATTCTACACCTTTTACTCCAGACTCTACCATTCGATTGATAGCATTTCCGCCACCACCACCAAGTCCAATTACCTTTATTTTTGCTAATTGATCCATTTCTAATCCGCCTAACATACCTCGTCCTCCTTAATTATCAAAAAAGCGACCAAACACTTTACCTATTATATTGTCATTATTATTTACTTTTTGTTGGGTAGAGATTAAACTTTCCATATCTTCATTATTAAGCATATTATAGCTTTTTCCCCTAAGGGCTAATTTGTCATCAAAATACTTAATTACGCCTAATGCACTACTATATTTATTATGTCTTACCCCCATAGTTGATATATTGCAGACTTTAGCTAAATTACCAAACTCTTCCTCGATTAAATAAGAAAAGCCGGCAACTTCACTCAATCCACCTGTTATAATTATATAACGTATTTCTCGATTTGTTAAGTTTTTTATTTCATTTTTCGCAAGTTTTAATATTTCTCGCAATCTTGCTTCTACTACTTTCGACACACCTACTTGTGATAATTCTTTTTTATCACCATTCTTATCCTTAACTTCAATAACATCATTAACATCAGCATAATTACTCATGCTAACTGCAAAAGCTTCTTTTAATTTTCTCGCTTGAGAAGCATCAACTTTAAAAATATAAGCCAAATCCTTATCAACATTATTACTTCCAAGTGGAAGTAGAGCGTGCTTTATTTGAATACCCTTATTAAAAACAGATACATTAGTAGAGTCTTCCCCAATATTAATAATTGCTCCTACTATCATATCATATTTATTATTTTTAACTGTATAATAGTCGCCTGTCGAAGTAAAAGCAACATCAACAGTTTCTACTCCACATAATTTTAAAACTTCTAATATTCTATAAAGCCCCTCCTTAGGAAGCGTACTAATAACTACTCTTGTTTCTAAATAGTCGCCACTCATTCCTTTTGGATCTTTTACATTTTCCTTATCATCAACCTTAAAACTAATTGGTGTTGCCGTAATAAGTTCATCATCATCAAAATTTTGGCCTTTAAGGGCATCACTTAAAGCATTAGAAATATCTTCTCCCGTAATTTTATCTGGATCCAAAACATCACAGCATCCAACTACAATATCCATCTTACAATTAGTGGGTGGCACACAAGCCACAACTTTAGTAATTTTTATACCTAAAAGCTCCCCAGCTTCTTTTAAGGCTTTTTTCACACTACTAATAGCCTGTTTCATATCTTCAACTTGTCCATATTTAATTCCTGAAGACGCACTACTAGTAGAGGCTAAAATATGAAATTGTTTATTCTGCTTCTCAGCCACCACTACTTTTACACTATTTGTACCAAGTTCAATTCCAGTATAAATATTACCCATCACATGCATCTCCTACTCTCATCAATAATTATACGACTAAATTCATAATTTGTAAAAGCTTTTTCTAAGAAATAAGCAATTACTTCTTAATATAAAATTCAAATCCATATATCTCATCAATCTTTGTACAATTATCCAAAACATATTTAAGAGCTGTCTTATCCGTCTGCCTCGTACCCTCATAAGATTTTCTATTTATAACAAATACAGCCTCATCCTTCTTTTTAAGTTCTGATCTTAATTTTTTAGAACCATTATACCCCCAATTACCAGTATTAATTAAATCAAAATAATTAATATCCCAATCATTTAATATCTTATAATAATAACTTTGTTCAAATAAAAGTAATAATTCTCTGTCACTATACTTCTTTAACACTTTATTAACTTCTTTAGTTTCCTTAATATGTGCATCTGATATATACCTATATTCAAAATGCTTAATCGGATTAGGGTAAGTAATGGTTCCATCTATACCAACCATGAAGTTAACAATAACAATTCCTAGCATACTTCCATACATGAATAAATCTAATTTTAATCTCTTAATATTTATCTTCTCTAAAACTAGCAAAATAACTCCTAAAGCAAAAAATCTTATATGAAAAAAATCAAACATCGGCACTGCCATCACTGACAAAACTAATACATAATATTTATCAATACAATCTCTTCTTTTAAAAATATAATAACAAACTACACCAAGTAAAAAAATATATATAATAATAAAAGCTCTATTACCTGCATAATTATTTGCTCCAAAATCAAATAAACCTAATATACATAAATCAAAAAACTGCTTGTATGAATTAGTTCCGAACAAATATATTATAAATATAACTACTGGCACTAATGCTCCTAATATTCGTCTTCCTAATTTTTTTAAATCTTTATCTTTAAATACATAGTATAAAGAAACCAGCGCCAAACATCCCCCAACACTTTGTTTAGTTAAAACTGCCAGTCCGATTATAATACCAATTAAATAATCATTACATTTTTTTCTTTCCATATATATGAGTACTAAAAATAAAAAAAATATAAAATAATTGTAACTAGCATATAACATGTCATAATTAATAAATAAATATATTAAGAAAATATTTGCATTTTTACCAATTAACTTTTCTAAAAGTATATATGTTCCTACTATTAATAAGCTTTGACATATGTCTATCACTAAAAAGTTTGATCCAAATATATGAAATGGTAAAGAAAAAAGGAAAGGAAAAAATGGTGTTATAACCATATTAAAATCCTTATACGGAATTCTGCCCATATATATATTATGTATAAATCCATAATTCCAAATTTCGTCTAAATCAAACGAAACAAAACTTAAAAACACCAAAGATACTAAGAAAATAAAAATATATTTAAAATACTTTTTCATAGTCTAATTTCTCCTTATCGTAAAACTTACTTTGCTTAAAAAAAGTAATATCAAATATCAAAAACTAAAAAGAATAAAAAAAGAAAAATATATGTAAAATTTTTCTTTATAATTATTTCTACCTTCTACTCCTTTATCTGAAAATGATTACCATTATCTAAATATAATATTCCTCTGCGTCCTTCTAACTGACCTAATACATCATTATAATAATTAATCATGTTAAATTTTGTCAAAGTAAGATAAACCATATTTCCATCATCCATATATAATAAAAATCTATCTTTATCTAAATCATTAGGAACATACTCAATATCAGATATCTTTGCTAAAATATCACTATTAATTTCACTCATTCCTGCGACAAACTTCTTATACTTTTTATCCGGAACATAATTTAAAAGTCTTGGAACTCTAAATGTAAAATCATCCCTGCCATTTATTTCTTGTTCATCAGCAAACACTACCTTTTGATCACTATCTTTAATAAACAACGCCCTATTTTCTTCTATCTTAATAGTAAGTGTTCGATGTAGTCCCCTTTTAATTTTAGCATCACTAATATAAGATGATGTTTTGAGTTTCTTTTCCCTTTTATACATATTGCTCATCCAAAAGCTAGGATAATTAGTAACACCAGCTAATTTCAATATATAATCATCATCTAAATATTCATTTCCTATAACAATCAGATTGTTAATTGGTAACTTTAAATAATTATATACGCCAAAAAATAGTCCTGATAGGACCAAAAGAATTAACAATAATCTAAATACACGTAACTTTCTCTTCTTGACTATTTTTTTTGCCATACCCTAATTACTCCCAATTTACAAATTCTTGTTCTATTTTCATATCGATACCATATTCATCCAATACTTTTTGATGTACCAACTCGATCAATTCTTTAACATCTTTTCCTTTTGCTTTTTTATAATTAATAATGAAATTGGCATGTTTCTCACTAACTTTAGCTCCACCAATAGATTTTCCTTTAAGACCTAAATCTTCAATCAATTTACCCGCAAACATTCCTTCAGGATTTCTAAATACTGAGCCTGCTGATGGGTATTCTAAAGGCTGAGACTCCATACGACGATGTCGTCTTTCTTTAATTACTTCGTCTAATGCATTCTTATCACCTTTTTCAAGCTTTATCACAACTTCTAAACAAATATAGTTTGGATGTTTTTGTAAAAAAGATGTTCTATAATGAAAGTTCATTTCTTTATTTTCTAATGTAATAATATTAAAATCGGGTGTTAAAACTTTAACCTCACTAACAATGTATCCCATATCACTTTTATAGGCACCAGCATTCATAAATACTGCGCCCCCAACCGTTCCTGGAATGCCTGAGGCAAATTCAAGTCCTGCTAAACCCTTCTTTGCCGCCTGTAATGATAATTTCATTAATGAATATCCAGCGCCAACTCGAATCTTATTTCTTCCAAAAAACTCAATATTATCAAATCCACTTAATCTAATTATTACTCCATCAAAAACAGCATCGCTAAATAAAACATTGGAACCAAATCCTAATATTTTATATTTAATATGATGAGTTTTAATTATTTTTAGTAGTTTGATTAAACATTCTACATTTTTTGGATAAACCATCAATTTGGCATTACCCCCAACTTTATATGTAGTATGTTTGCTTAATGGAACATTTCGCTCGCATTTCCCAATACCAGCCGCTTCTATCATTTTAATTAACTCACTTCTCATATAATTCACCCAATTATCTTTCTAATCTCATCATAGATCTTAGTGGCCGAATCTAAAACGCCCAGTTTTTTACTAGCTTTCATCATATCAGCATATGCCTTACTATCGTTTAATAACTTATCAATTTCCTCAATTAAAATATCCTTAGAAAAATTTTCTTCTTCTACGATCTTACATGCGCCTAAATCTTCTAATTCTTTAGCATTCATATATTGGTGATTATGAGTAACATATGGCGATGGTACTAAAATAGCTGGTAACCCTATGGCCGTAATTTCTGCGATAGTTGAAGCGCCTGCACGTGAAACAATCAAATCAGTATCCTTCATCACATTAATAAAATTATCTAAATAAGGTACAACCTTAACATTATCCGGCACCTTAACTTCTTTATAATTGTCAATATACTCTTTACCCGTAACCACTACCACTTGATACTTTTTATTCTTAAATCCCGGTATTAGTTCTTTTACCTTTTTAGTCATAGTTGCAGAACCCAAAGAACCCATTACAATAATCACTAACTTCTTTGTACCATCTAATCCCAAACTTTTTTTTGAGACCTTTTTAACATCAATAATTTCTTCACTTCTAGGATTTCCCGTATAAACAACATTTTTACTTTTAAATAAATTAATACTATTAGGCAAAGAAACGCAAACGCAATCAACCACTTTGGCTAATAACTTATTAGAAAGACCCGGAATAGAGTTTTGTTCATGAATAATCGTCTTATATCCCAAACTATGGGCAGCCGTTAATACTGGTAAAGTAATATAACCTCCTACTCCAATCACTATATCTGGATTAAATTTCTTGATTTCCTTCTTCGCATCCTTAATTGCTTTATTATATTTTTTCAAAACTTGAAAATTTTTAAATAAATTTTTTCTGTCTAATCCACTGACTTCTAAACCAACAAAATCAATCCCTAATTTAGGAATAATATCTTTTTCCATTCGATCAGTAGTACCTATATATAAAATTTCACTATTTGCTTCTTTTTCTTTAATCTTATTTATAATTGCTAATGCTGGATATATATGACCACCTGTTCCTCCAGCTACAACTATCGCTCTCATTATTTAATCACATCCCGTTACTTTATTATACCATACATCGCTTTTATTATCTAAAATAATCTATACATCTTTATAATATAATATTCATATTAATTATAACCCATACTATAAATTATGTAAATAAAAGCCCTAGTAAATAAACAAAATATATGATAAAATTAAACACAAAAGAAAAGAGGAATATTATGAAAGCTATCGGAATAATTGCTGAATACAATCCTTTCCATAATGGTCACTTATATCATTTAACCAAAATAAAAGAATTATATAAAGATTATGCTATCGTGCTAGTAATGAGTGGCAACTTTACAGAACGTGGAGATGTTTCCATAATTGATAAATGGAAAAAAACTGAAATTGCTAAAAAAGCAGGCATAGATTTAATTGTTGAACTACCTTTTCCATTCGCCACTCAAAGTGCCGACTACTTTAGTTATGGAGCAATTACCATTCTAGAATATCTAGGCGTAGAAAGAGTAGTATTTGGTAGTGAATCTAATAACATACACGACTTAGAATTAATCGCAGATGCTCAACTTAATAATGAAGATTTTGATAAATTAGTAAAAATATACTCCAAATTTGGATATAACTACCCTACCGCTCTATCTTTAGCATTAAAAGATTTAACTGGTAAAAATATAACTACACCTAATGACCTTTTAGGAGTAAGCTATATTAAAACTATCAAGAAAAATAATTATAAAATTATCCCCGAAACAATTAAACGAACTAGCTCCTATCATGATGAAGAACTAATTGAACATTCTAGTGCCACTGCCATTAGAAAAGCTTTAAAAGAACACAAAAATATCAGTGAATTTGTACCTAAATTTACTATAGACTATTTAACTAACCTTCACTTTATTGAAGAATACTTTCCCCTTTTAAAATATAAAATCTTAACCGAGGCAGATCTCTCAATATATCAAACAGTTGATGAAGGCATTGAAAAAGCCATTAAAAAAGAAATAACTAACACTACATCTTATGATGAACTAGTTCAAAAATTAAAAAGTAAACGCTATACTTATAATAAAATTACTAGAATGCTTCTTCATATATTATGTGGTTTTACCAAAGAAAAAGCTGCTTCCTTTAAAGAAATTTCATATATCAGACTCCTAGGATTTAACGAAACAGGTCGAAATTATTTAAGTAGTATAAAAAAAGATATCCCCGTTCCACTTATAAGTAAAATTAGTCGCACAAAAAATCCTATGTTAGAATATGAAATCTATACAACAAGCATTTATGCTTTAACTTCATCACACGAAGAAGAATTGTTACTAAATAATCAAGAATATAAAAACTTAATGAATACGAAAGGAACAAAATTATGATAAAACGTAAAAATACTGGTCAATTAATTGTAATATCTTCTCCAAGTGGTTGTGGCAAAGGAACAATTATTTCTAAGCTCATGGAAAATGATAATAAAAGTAGATGGTTATCTGTCTCAACTACTTCTAGGCCAATAAGAACTAATGATATTCCAGGTGAAACATATAACTTTGTCACCAAAGAAGAATTTGAAAAATTAATTGAAGAAGATTACTTTATCGAATATACAAACTACGTTGGTAATTACTATGGTACACCAAAAAAATTCATCAAAGAAAAATTAGAAGAAGGAATAGATGTTATTCTTGAAATAGAAATTGAAGGTGCTTCAAATATCAAAAAAATAATTCCCGAAGCCCTATTTATATTTATTATGCCACCGTCTCTAAAAATTATGGTAGAACGTCTTAAAAAACGTAATACAGATTCTAAAGATAAAATAATCGAAAGATTCCGCACTGCTTACAAGGAAATAAATGAAGTGACAAGATACAACTACGTTGTCGTTAATGACATTCTAGAAGATGCCGTCGATAAAGTTGAAGCAATTATTAAAGCTGAAAAGTGTCGCGTTGATCGTATTGAAGAAGTATTCCTTGATACTAAGGAAGAAGAAATTCATGAATTATTAATGGATGAAGAATTTATAAACGAAAGTATCACAGAGAAAATTCAATAATTAAAAATAAAAGCACATATAATAAGAATTCAAAATAAAATAGAAAAAACAGGGTTTAAGGATGTCCACATTTTAAAGTGACAATCACAAAAATCCTGTTTTTAATTATAATTTTTTAGTAATTCAGTTATTAATTTTTTTAACCTTACTATTTGAATGTAAACCATTATTTCTTCTTGGTGGAAGTTTTGGTGGAAACCCGCTATTTCTTCTAGACGAAAGTCCCGGTGGGACAATACCAGCCAACTTGCAATTTATGCTTCTTTCAATAAGATTTTTGTCCTTCTCAGTTAATTCAACATACGGACAAACATCTTTTTTATAATCTTCTCTTTCTCTATGATTATTGTTTAAAGTAATTGTTCCTTCAATATATCCTTTTTTGCTAAAGTCAATAAACCTATTTCTCATAGTTAGGCAAACACCTAAATATTTATCATTTTCTAGTAATGCTATCCACACATGATTTTGATCTGATGGTACATAATATCCACTAACTTTTTCAACCGGACATTTTGCCAAAGAATTATTTAGTAATAATAAAGCTAAGTCACTTTGTCCTGAACAAACACCTTGTCTATTTTTGTATGTTGATATCGCGTTTTTTGCATCATCTGCAACATAATATACACTTCTCCCATTATGAACACCTGTTTTATAATGTTCCCCACCAAAACGTATATTTTTATTAATATAATCAGCTATTAAATACATCTTTTCAACATCCGTAAAACCTTTAATCCATCCAACATCAGGCAAAATGCTTGACCAGACATCTCTAATAATTGCTCTTTCTTCCAAAAACTTATCTCTGTCAAAAATAAATAAAGGATTATTAAAAACATATCTTAAACTATCTTCATCTAAATTTCTTAAATAAATATCAGATAAATAACAACTACTTCGTACTTTCCGAACATCAATTAAGCCTGCTCTTACAATATTACCAGCATCGTGATCATCAAAATATGTAGTATATATATTATTACTTTTGTCCCCTTCAATAGCCAACATGATTTTGTTAAATTGCTTGCCACTTGCACTTATTTCAATTTCTACATTTCCATCACATACTATATTTAATAATCTAAACATTTCAACATAATCTAAAACTTCATGACTGTTATCAATGCTTAAATTTACTAAATATTGCTTATTAGGATCTTTTGAAAATTTATGTATTTCCGTATATAAATCTTCTTTATTTAAAGTTTCTAAAGCCGTATCATTTATCATTACTTGAATGCCAATATCCCCATTAGGAATACCTTTCAATATTCGAAAAAGATTTTTCATATATCACTACACTCCTCTAAATGTCTTATATTATACCATCAATGATAAAATCATTCAACCCAAACAAAAAAGTGATTATTTAATCACTTCAATTTTCATTAAATTTGTTGGATTAGACTTTCCTGTCGTTGGGAAACCACCAGTCAATACAACGATATCCCCTGTATTTAACTCAGTAAATTTCTTACCAGTTTCGATACTCGCAGTTAAAACTTCATCAGTAGTTCCAAGCATTGGAATAGTTTTTGCGTAAACTCCCCAGTTTAATGCTAATCTGCGACAAGCAGCTTCATCCGGACATAATGCCAAAATTGGTGCCTTCGGCTTAAAATTACTAATCATTCTTGCTGTTGAACCACTAATTGTTGCTGTACAAATTAGTTTGGCATCTAATCTATTTGAACTATTAACAACACTCTCAGCAATTGCATCGCTTGTAGTTTTAACCCGGGCAAACTCATTTACATAATCAAAATCAGCATATTGTTCAGTCACTTCACAAATCTTCGCCATTGCTGCGACCGTTTCAACTGGATGCTTACCTACAGTTGTTTCGCCACTTAACATAACAGCATCAGTTCCATCTAAAACTGCATTAGCAATATCACTTGTTTCAGCTCTTTTTGGTCGATTATTCTCCATCATCGTTTCTAACATTTCAGTAGCAACAATACAAATTTTACCCATTTTACGGCAAGTCTTAATCATATTTTTTTGAACGATTGGTAGCTTTTCAGATTCAACCTCAGTTCCTAAATCACCACGAGCAACCATTACTCCATCAGAAACCTCCAAAATTGATTCCAAATTACTTATACCTAAATCGCTTTCAATTTTACAAATAATAAGTAAATCTTCACGATTATATTCTTTTAAAATTTCTTTAATCTCTAAAACATCTTCTTTACATGATACAAACGAAATAGCTAAGAATTCTCCTCCATTTTCACAAGCAAATTTAATATCTTCACGATCAAGATCACTAACATATGGCATATTTAATTTAACTCCAGGAACACTCATACTCTTATGATTTCCAAGGACTCCACCACTAATAATTTTACAAGTAACGCCATCGTTTTCCTTACTAATTACCTCTAATTTCATTTTTGCATTTTCAAGTAACACCAAAGATCCAATTTTTAAGCTATCTAAAGCTTCAGGATGGTTAACTGTAAATCTCTCACTATTACCCAAAACATTATCTTTAACTAATCTAATAGTTTTTCCTTCAACTAAAGTAATTTTATCACCTACAAAACTACCACTTCTAAATTCAGGTCCCTTTGTATCCCATAATATAGCTACATTTGCGCCAGTTTTTTCTCTAACTGTCTTCACTGAATTAATAACTTGATATCTTTCTTCTAATGTTGCGTGTGTAAAGTTAACTCTTGCCACATTCATACCTGCGTTTACCATTTGCTCCATTACTTCAGCTTGATTTGAAGCAGGACCAATACTACATATAATTTTAGTCTTCTTCATATAATACTCCTCCTAAGCGCAATCTAAATTTTAGCATATAACTTCCACTTTATCAAGTAAATTTATCTCTTCAGAATTACTTTTGGCACTTACAACAAAAATGTGTACCTCTTCCTCCAACTCTTATTTTTCCCAAAACTTCACCGCACCTAGGGCACTTCTCTCCTGCCTTTCCATGAACCAATAATTCATTTTGGAAAAGTCCATGTACACCTTCACTAGATGTAAAACTTTTAATAGTTGTGCCGCCTAATTTTATTGCTCTATCTAAAATGCATCTAGTATTTTCAATTATTTTAGCGCATTCTTCTATAGTAACATCACAAGCTTTTCTAAGTGGGTGAATTTTACTCATAAATAATATTTCATCATCATAAATATTTCCAATTCCACAAATAATACTTTGATCAAGTAAAACTGTCTTTATTGGCAACTTTTTCTTATGAATCGCCTCATACAAATATTCCTTGGTAAGATCATCATCATAATATTCTACTCCCATTTGCAATAAAGGTTCTACATCAAATACTTGCTCTTTAGGAATTAAATGCATCTTACCAAATTTACGTACATCATGAAATCTAAAACTTTCTTGATCATCTAAAATAAATTCAACATGTTCATGTTTAGATAGTTCGTCACCTTTTTTTCTAAACATAAACTTTCCTTCCATTCTTAAATGAATCAATAGACTATCTTTATCAAGCATCATTACAATCCATTTACCCCGAGTGGTAATATCATTAATCTTTTGACCAATAACCTTTTTCTTAAATTCATCACTCGTAGGAAAAGCAATAATATTATCCCAATAAACATTGCATCCTGTAATTGTCTTTCCAAGTAATCTAGGTTTTAAACTCTCAACAACCGTAATTACCTCAGGTTTTTCAGGCATAAACCCATCTCCTATCTACTTCTTATATTTATTTTGCTTCATACCAGTTACTACCCACTTCAATATCAACCTTTAATGGTACATCTAACTTAAATGTGTTTTCCATTATATTTTCAACTATCTCTTTTACCTCTTCTAATTCTTCATTTAAAACATTAAATACAAGTTCGTCGTGCACCTGAATAAGCATTTTACTTTTCAAACCACGTTTGTTGAACTCTTCGAATATTTCTACCATAGCCTTTTTTAAAATATCTGCAGCTGTCCCTTGAATTGGTGTATTAAGAGCCATTCTCTCCCCACTACTCCTAATCATAAAATTTTTACTTTTTAATTCTTCAATTACCCTTTTACGATTCATAAGAGTTTTTACATATCCCAAACTATAAGCATCAGCTTTTTCTTTCTCCATATATTCTTTTATTCCCGGATAAGTCTCTAAATAATTATCAATAAATTTCTTAGCAGTTACTATATCAATACCTAAATCCTCTGATAAACCAAAACTACTTATTCCATATAAAATACCAAAGTTTACTGCCTTAGCAGTTCTCCTCATATCGTTAGTAACCTCATTCATTGGGACTTTATAAATATCACTCGCCGTTTTTGTATGAATATCCTCTTCATCAATAAATGCCTTAATTAAATTAGAAGCTTTAGACATATGAGCAAATATTCTAAGTTCAACCTGCGAATAATCACTAGATAATAAACATGAATCATCATCTGCAACAAATGCTTTTCTAATCAACTTAGAAAATTCTGCTCTAGCTGGAATATTTTGTAAATTAGGACTAATACTTGAAAGTCTTCCTGTTCTTGTCAGCGTTTGTGTAAATATTGTATGAATTCTACCATCTTCTCTAACTTCTTCTCTTAAACCAACCGCATAATTAGTATATAACTTAGCTACTGTTCTATATTCTAATATCTTATCTACAATAGGATTAACGTCCTTAATTTTGTCTAAAACATCTTTACTTGTAGAGTATTTATTATCTTTAACTCTCTTAGGATAGGGAATTGCTAAATCTTCAAATAGCACTTTTGCCAGTTGTGCTGGAGACATAATATTAAATTTAGTTCCGGCTAAAGAATAAATTTCTTCCTCCAAAATATCCATAACTTGTTTTAATTGTTCTTCAACCCCACTCAAGTATTTTGTATCAACTTTAATACCTGCAATTTCCATATCCGCTAACACTCTCGTCAAAGGCATCTCAATATCTTTAAATAGCTCTAACTCTTCTGCTTCCTCTAATTCTTTTAGTAATCTTTCTCTAGTTGTATAAATAAATCTTGCTTTTTTACAACATACTTCTTTTAAATCATCCAATGTAACTTCTTTTGGTCTCTTATCCGTTCCATATAAATCTTCATATAAAGGAATATCTTCATCAAAAGCTTGTGCTACATACGCAATATCATCTTTAATTACATAATCCAATAAATATGTTGCAATCATTGTATCAAATGAAACATTATTAAATTCAATTTCTAAATTATTAAGAACAACTAAATTTTTCTTAAAGTCATATGTATATTTTTCTAAATTTGACTCAAACAATTCTTTATAATTTCCAAGTTTCTCCTTCGGAATGAAATATCCATTTTCTCCATCATAAATTCCCATTCCTAAGATTTCACTTTTACTATAAACTAAACCACGTGTTTCCAAATAAAATGCGAAATTTTTATTTGAAAAATCACTAATATCTTTAATGTTTATCTTTTCACCTTTTTCTTCTTCTATTAAAGATTCATTGTTTAGTGACGTTTGGGTAAAATCAATCTTTCTTAACATTGAATGGAACTCAAACTCCTCAAGTATTTCCTTAAACTTTTCTGCATTAATACCATTGTAAATACAATCTTCTAAATTAAAATCTAATGGTACATCTCTAAATATAGTAGCCAAGTCATAACTCATATAAGCATTTTCTTTATCATTAATTAACTTTTCTTTTGTTTTTCCCGTAACACTTTCTATATTTTCATATAAGCCATCTAGACTTCCATACTTAACAAGTAAATTAATAGCCGTTTTTTCTCCAATCCCTTTTACCCCTGGAATATGATCACTAGCATCCCCCATTAATGCCTTTAAATCAATCATTCTTATTGGTTCAACTTGATACGTATTTTTAAATTCTTCTTTATTCATCAAAATATGACCACTTTGTTTTAATAATTTTACATCTACTTCATCAGAGATTAATTGCAATAAATCTTTATCACTACTTACAATTGTAGCGACAAACTCATCTTCTTCATCTACTTTTTTTGCAAGCGTACCAATAATATCATCAGCCTCATAATTTTCTATTTCAAAATGTTTAATTCCCATTGCATCAAGTACTTCTTTTGCTTTAGGAAATTGTACACGTAATTCCTCTGGCATCTCAGCTCGACCAGCTTTATAACTATCATATTTATCATGTCTAAAGGTCTTTCCTTTATCAAATGCCACCATTATATATGTTGGTTTTTCTTCTTTAATTATTTTATTCATCATATTGATAAAACCATACAATGCATTCGTTGGAAAACCTTTAGAATTTTTCATAATAACGCCTTGATATGCCGTTGCATAAAAACTTCTAAACAATAAATTATTACCATCCACTAATATTATTTTCTTCATATTTATCACCTGCAACTAGTATATCATAATTAAATATTTTTTAATACTTTACTTATCAATTTTCATACTGATATCAGTAACTTTTTCAAGTTTTTCTTGCTCATTCAACCTTTCAACTCGCTCAGCCATCATCAATATACAAATAATTGCAACAACATAAACAGCTAATAACTTTAACCCTTTCCTAACTACACTTTTTAATTTCATATACATCTCTCCCTTCAATTTATACTTCAATTATAATTCGAACAGAAGTTCGTGTCAATAAATATTGAAACATTTGTTTGACATTTTACACTTGTGATGGTAAACTAAATATATAAGGAGGGATTACATGGAAAAGTTGACTGCTAGACAAGAATACATTTTACAAATAATCAAAAAATTAGTTGCTACTAATGGTTATCCACCAACAGTTAGAGAAATCGGAGAAAAAGCGAACTTGCATTCGCCCGCAACCATACATTTTCATTTAACAAAATTAGAGGAAAAAGGCTACATTAGAAAAGGAAATAGTAAAAACAGAACTATTGAAATTCTAGTTCCAAACGAATTTATTGAAAAAGAGGAAAACGTTGTTGATGTACCACTTCTAGGAAAAGTAACAGCTGGTACACCAATCGAAGCCATTGAAACACCAAATGAATATTTCACTTTACCTGCTAACCTAGTTAGTACAAAAAATGAAGTATTTACTCTACGTGTTAGTGGTGAATCAATGATCAATGTCGGTATATATGATGGAGACATTTTAATCGTCGAAAGAAAAAACACAGCTAGAAACGGTGAAACTGTTGTTGCAATGAATTCGGACAACGAAGCAACGGTAAAAACATTCTATAAAGAAGATGGTTATTTTAGACTACAACCTGAAAATGACACGATGGACCCAATCATTTTAAAAGAAGTAACAATTCTAGGAAAAGTTATTGGCCTATATCGTAAATTATAAAAAAATAAGTGAACCCTCACTTATTTTTTTGTATAAGAAACTATAAAACAATACAGAAGCAAATCTAAATATTTAGCTTTTACCTAAAATCATCTTCGCTATATAATTTACATTGTTCCTTGGACCAGGCAGGTGAACAAACAACTGCAATTTTAAAATCGCCATCCCAATAGTATATATCTTTTTTATTTATAAAAATAATATCTCCCTTTTTAAAACCAACTGGTTCTCTACCTCTTGTGCATATAATTCCTTGACCATCTAAAATATAACATAGCTCCTCAACCTCTAAATTAGAACAATATCCCTCCATAGGATATCTTCCCGAAATTGTATTTATACAAAAATCCATATTTTTCTCATTTAAAGTAAAACTATAATCTAAAACAGAACAAGTATTACCAAATTTATATTTCTCTGCATTTTCTGTTCTTACAATCTTCATTTAATTTTCTCCTCAAAGTTTCTAATTTAATGATATTATATCATATTCGCAAAAATATAAAAGCAATATTTATTATTAATTATTTTTAATATATCAAACTTTTTTTAGAAAATAATAAATTAATAATAAAATCACTTTAAATTATTGTGGATATACCTAAAAATAAAATTTCTAATATAAAATTTAACTAAAAAAAGCAAATAGTCTCATCACTATTTGCTTTTATTTATAAATTCTCTAACTATATAACTTCCTATTAACAATCCAGCTGCTGCCGGAACAAAAGCTGTCGAACCAGGAGTTCTCTCCCCTGTCTTAACAGGTAATTCGCTTGATGATAAAACCATTATTTTTTTATTAATTTTTTCATCTTTAATAAACTTCCTCATAATTTTTGCTAATGGATCATTAACAGTTTTTCTTAAATCCATTATCTCAAGTTTACTAGAATCAAGTTTATTTCCTGTTCCCATGCTTGAAATTAAATTAATATTGCGCATCACACATTCCTTAATAATCGCCTTCTTAGTAGAAATAGTATCACAGGCATCCACAAAGAAATCAATATCAAAGTTAAACAACTCATCAATTTCGCCTTCTCCAATAAACTTATCTATTTTAATAACTTTACACTCACTATTAATTTCTTTTATTCTCTGTTCCAAAGCATCAACTTTTTTCATTCCAATAGTAGATTCTAACGCAATAATTTGTCTATTAATATTAGACTCATCAATCGTATCAAAATCAACAATTATTAAGGTCCCAACTCCAGATCTTGCCAAAGACTCACATACATAACCACCGACTCCGCCAACACCTAAAACCAAAACGCATTTTTTACTAATTTCCAAAAAATCATCTTTGCCAATAACTTTTATAAGTCTTTCAAATCTATGCAGCTTGTCCAACATTAACATCTCCCTTAGACACATTAGTTTTAACAAATTGCTTTTGTCTTTGATGTTGTGACCTTATTAAATTTAGTGGCTTAGCATACACTAACTTATTTATATATGACAATTTAGAATAAATATCTCGATTATCACAAGCCATATTATAATAACTATTCATATTCCTAGATTCTCTCGTATTAACTTTACTCAAAGAATTCAAAATTGACATAAATTGTTCTTCATTAATAGAACTATTAGGAACGACAGTTCCTTCAAAACTTCTGAAAAAATTAAGTGTTTCTACTAAATCAGCCACCCCCTCTTGATTAAATAAAGCATCCCATTGTGACGTATCTTTAACATTCTTAACGATATTTTCTATCTTTTCTATTTTTGCATCTGTTAAATGACTGCCTACACCAAGTGCCTTTAATGATAAATAACGACCACGATCATGTCCTGGAATATCTTTTCTTAAATCAGTAATTGTACTAGCATATAAATTATCTAATCCCTCAGTTACTTTTTTAGGAGGTTGTTCCACCTCATATACATCATAAGCATTAGAACTAGATTCTTCCCTTGTGGTTACTAAATAATTCTTACGACTTCTAATTGAACTGTTTCTAATAAAATCTACTATTGCACTTTTACTTTTATCATCCTTATATAACGATTCTGAAAAATGTTTTCCGTTAACAATAACTTCGCTTTCTATAGCATCAGAAAACCTAATCCCCGATTTTACTTTATGGGCCGTTTTAAGTTTTACTTCTACATGTAAAATTCTCCCTTTATTTATAATTGGAAGGATTAACATAAACACCACCTCTTGCCGTCTTGCATGCCTATTATATCAAAATGTATTTATTTATGCAACAAAAAAGTCAGATGAGAACGTCCTGGCGTACGATAAAACCTGTCCATTGTCCAGGTGGGTGTCCGTACGTTATCATTAGGATCCTTACTAAAAATAAGTAAGTCTTCAACACCAATAACTGATCAAGACTCCCGTATCGCTCATTTAGTCGGTTTTAATTAAGTCGGTGTCGTATCTCTCTGACAATTATAGTATATCACATCATTTATATCTCAAGCAACATTTTTCACTTAATTAACCCTCAAACATAAAATACTATAGGTGATTTATATGTACATAACTTTAAATAATCTTACCTTCTATTATGAAAAATATGGTACCCATGAAAAAACCATCTTAATTTTACCAGGTTGGGGTAACACTAGAGAAACTTTTCGCTATATGATTAATGAATTAAAAAATAATTATACAATATATATTATAGACTATCCTGGGTTAGGATTAAGCCCTGTTCCAGACAAAACTTTAACTCTATATGATTATGCCGAGTTGATTATTGCTTTTATGAAAGAATTAAATATTGAAAATCCAACTATCATCGCTCACTCCTTTGGAGGTAGAATTACCTCTCTTCTAGCTGGATATTATAAAATAAAGCTAGATAAATTAGTATTAATTGACATTGCCGGAATCAAACCACGTAAAAAGCTAAAACTTTTAGTTAAGCAGACTATCTACAAATTACTAAAAAGATTAACTAAGTTACTTCCTAAACTAAAACAAGAAACTTACAGGCAAAAACTTCTAAAGATATTTGCCTCATCTGATTATAGTGCCTTACCAGCTGGTATGCATGAAACATTTAAAAACGTCATCAAAGAAGACTTAAGTAAATACTTTAAACAAATTTCCAATGAAACCATTCTGCTTTGGGGTAACCTAGATCAGGATACCCCACTCTACCAAGCTTATAAAATCAAAAAACTCATTAAATCATCTGCACTAATCATTTTAAAAGATGCCAATCACTTTTCTTATCTAAACTATCCAGTATTAACCAATAATATAATTAAGACATTTCTCAACTAAAAAGGAACACTTTATTTGTGTTCCTTTATTTCATATATTCGACATCTATTTTCCCATGATAATGACCACTTGCATCTTCACTACTCCAAACTTGTAATACATGACTAACTTTATCATTATTCGAAATAACGCCTTGCATCAAAAGATATCTGCCATCTGTATATACCTCAGCCAAACTAGTCATTTTACTTCCATCAATACTAAAGTATATCTTCTTTTTATCCATTTCTTTATCAAAGCAATCATCATATTTGATCATATCAACATAATCATCTAAATAAATAGCGTACCAACTATTATCATCTTTATTATTACTAATAGTAAACTCTGTTTTAAAGGTTTGAATCTCTTTTTCTTCAGAAATAAAGTCAATAACGTCTCCCATTCCATCATCATCACCAATATACCGAACAACAAACGCTTTATTATCATTATCAGCCTTAGTATCCTTAGCTATACCAGCAAACATAAAATAACTGCAGACAAACAAGGCTACTAAAATAATTGAGGATATTACCGCAACAATTCGTCTTTCATTCACCTTGACTTTTTTTATAGAATGTAAAATATCTACATCAGAATTCCTTTTAATTTCTTTAATTGAAACTTTTCTATCATTAACAGTATCATCATTAACCTTTACTTTTTTCATCCTATTCACCGTCTCTACTCTATAATAAGTATAACAAATTTATTTAAAATGTTAAACACCTAAATCAAAGAAAAAGTTACTACATAAAATAGTAACCTTTATTCAATAATTTAAGGATTTAATCTATTAGGTCCCCTAAATAAGAATTGGGTTTCTTTGACACTAGGGATTCCTAATAATAGCATAGTAAGTCTATCTATTCCTATAGCAAATCCACCATGTGGAGGGCACCCATATTTGAAAAAGTCTAAATAGAATTCAACATCTTTTTCTAATCCTTTTTCCATAGCCGACTTCTTAATGTGTTCATAACGATGTTCTCTTTGAGCACCTGTTGTAATTTCTACACCACGCCACAATAAATCATACCCCATTAAATGGCCTTCTTCATCTCTCATATGATAAAAAGCACGTTTTTCAGCAGGAAAATCAATAACAAATAAATATTCATGATCAAACTTATCTTTTGACAATTTATAACAAAGTCTTTCTGCTTCTGTAGTTAAATCATTCTTCTCGCTATCATCAACTTTATATCCATAACGCTCTTCCAATTCCTTATAAATATCTGCTAATCTCATAGCTGGGAATGGTAATTTAGGAACAACAAGTTTTTCTCCAAATACTTCTTTTATTTTTTCTCCATATTTTAAATTAGTCTTTTCTAAGGCATAAGTAAGCATTTCAGCCTCTAAATTCATTACATCTTCATAACTATTTATATATGAGAACTCTACATCAAAACTAGTAAACTCCGTCGCATGACGACTAGTATTTGAATTTTCTGCTCTAAATGCAGGTGCAACCTCAAAAATTTTATTAAATCCAGCTGCCATAGCCATTTGTTTATAAAATTGTGGACTTTGCGCTAAATAAGCCTTGCGGTCAAAATATTTTACCTCAAAAACATCAGATCCGCTTTCACTGGCTGTCGCAATAAACTTAGGAGTATGAATTTCTGTGAAATCATGTTCATATAAATACTCCCTCATATATCTAACAAGACAACTCTGCACCTGAAACATAAAAATATTTTTATCATTTCTTAAATCTATGAATCTATAATCAAGTCTTGTATCTAAATTAACCCCTTCTGGTTTTCTAAAATTAAAAGGTAATTCTCCATCACTTCTACTAGTAACAGAAATAGTATCAGGAATAAGTTCCATACCATTCAATTTAACCTTAGGGGAATCCATTAATGTACCAGTAATAGAAACGGTACTTTCTAAAGGTAAATTACTGATTAACTCAACTAAATCTTTATTTTTTTCTTCACTTTTCTCAACAGTTATTTGAATCTTACCATAATTATCACGTAAAATTATAAACTGAACCCATTGTAAATCACGTATATTATCAATAAACCCATTTAACTCAATTTTTTCTCCAATATGTTTTCTTAATTCTTCAACTATTAATTCCATCTATATTTTCTCCTATTCATGCTTACATTTGCATTCATGACCTTCTTCATCGCAATGACATTCATGGCCTTCTTCACCACAATGACATTCATGTTCTTCATCACTACAGTGGCAATTATCTCCACAGTCGCAACCATCATCACAACCGCACTCATCTGTATTTAATTTTTCATCTAAATAATAAATTAATACATCCAAACTAA
>CAZTRE010000007.1:0-6864 GCA_964616405.1 uncultured Mycoplasma sp.
AAAATATAAAGACAATAGAAGAAAATGACACGGTTGGTATTATTATCTGTAGGCAAGATAATGAATATGTAATTAAATATTGCTCTGATGAGAGAATAATTGCTAGAGAATATGAATTGGTGTGATATAATAAGTATAGGAGGTAATATTGTGAATTACGAAGAAGCAAAAGAATATTATGGTGACGAACTTTGTAACTTATTAATAAAAATATATAATTTTTGCAAACAAAGTGGTTATGTAATATATCAACATGCTACTGATTTAGAATCTGCAAATAATATTATGAAAAAAGGATTTATCTGTTCAACAACTGAAATTGACAGTCTCCCAAATGAAATATTAGAAGATGCTCCTATTGACTGTATATATGATGAAGATGGAGTAAAAACATTAATGTATAATGGCGGACAATGTCAGTTAAGACAAAATGGCATAAGGGACGAATTATCTGATACTCAGCACTTTTTTGAAAATACATCCTGCAATTTAGATTTTGGTAGTCTTACTAATCCAAATATTAATAGAAGTGGATTCGGTGCAACTTGTATTTTTGTAGTTTCAAAAGAATTTAATGGATCAAGAGAATATAAACAATTCGGAGTTGTTGAATCTCATTTTGATGATTGGGAAGATCATGAAATTCCAGAATCATATTTTGAAAGAAATATTATACCAAGCCAGTTTTGTATAGGATATTTAGATGTAAAAAATAAGAGATTTGTTGCAAATCCTAATTTTCAATTTAATTATGGAATAACTGATGATTTTGCTCTTGGAAGAACTACATCAATTGAAAGTGATTTGACGATTGAACTTGAAAATAATATTAGAAGAAGTAAATAGATTGCGTTTTGCAATCTTTTTTCTTTGAAAAAATTCGAATTACATTCGACTTACTTTGTGACAATCAGCACACGGAGACGCTGATCATATGCAAGAGGCAAAATTTCTTTTAGAAAACTTTAAAGTTGAGAAAGTAATAATTAATGCTGGGCACATAAACTATTTAGAAAAAGAGTTAATTAAAAATTACTCAAACATTTATATGAGTAAGCAAAATCAGGTTATCACTTGTGGAGATATAACGCTGCAACAACTAAATAAAGATTTAACTGATGAAAATGATAGTAGCCAAGTATACTATGGCACCTATAAAAATCTTAAAATGGTATTTACAGGAGATGCCTCGGATAAAACAGAGCAATTTATTTTATCAAACTATAATTTAGGACACATTGATATATTAAAAGTAGGACACCATGGTAGTAAGACAAGTTCAAGTAAAAAATTTATTAATACAATAAAACCCAAATATTCATTAATATCTTGTGGCAAAGATAATAAATTTGGGCATCCGAATAAAGAAGGATTAGCTAAATTAAAAGATAGCATAATTTATAGAACAGATATAGATGGCAGTATCGCGTTTAACGTTAAAAAAGATACATTAGAAATTAAGACGTGTCCACCATAGAAAGGAATAAATAATGAATTATTACAAGGAGATAAAAGAACGAATTACTAACAATGAAATTACTAGAAGCGTAAAAGATTACAGTAAAAACAGGAGTGATTTAAATACCAAGCATGATGTATCATATCTAAACAAAATGAGTAAGTTTTATAGTTTAATTGAAAAAATGACGACAGTGTCGTCAAAATTATTATATAGTCATTAAATAATATCTGAAAAAAACAAATCAAGATAAGACTATCGGCATAATTATTTGCAAGAAAAATAATAAATATGTAATAGAATATTGTTCTGATGATAGAATAATTGCACGAGAATATGAATTAGTGTGATACAATAGTTATAGGTGATAATTAACATGAAAAGATACCTAAATAATGATATAGATAATCCTAAATACCTATTTCATGGAAGCCCAAAGCGATTGGAAATAATTGAACCAAGGCAAGTATGTGATTCAAACGGGAATATAGAAAACGAAGATTATGCCGTATTTATGACATCGTCATTCATTATAGCATCGGCCTACGCCTTTAAGGATAAAATTAGAGAACTAAGTGAAGATTTGGCTTGGGAGTTTCATATAGGAATAGATACGGATAAAGATGGAATATTTGTAATTATGGATAATGTTAACGTAGATGATGAACTAGAAGGCTACATTTATGTTTTTGATTATGATGATTCATATGAACACGAAAGCAGGTCTATTCAATACAAATGCCATAAAAATGTCGCACCAATAGATGCAATCAAAATAAAATTTAAAGATTTTAGAGAATATTATACTATCAATCAAAATCGTAAAATATTATAGCAATTAGATAAACTACTCAAACTATTCATTTGATTTTAGAGGGAAAAGATAATAAAATTTCTTATCGGAACAAAAATATACTAAAATGTGATGGAATTTTAATAAATGCTATGCCTTACTAAAAGTTAAAACAACCTAGACTTTTAAGACGATTTTTATTAAAATATATGTAGTGGTGATGGAACAATGAAAAAAGTAAATGAAGTAATCAGCAAAGTTGATAACATATCTTTAGCTCACGCATTTCAAGATGCCTGCAGTAATAATGATTTTAAAGTTTTTGCCTACAATCTGAAGATAGACGAAAACATTATGATGAAGTATACATCTCGTTTAGAAGAGGCGTTTGAAGAATGCCAAAATTGTGCAACTTGTTCTAGCTTAGAATACTGTAAAAATAAAGTTAAAGGTTATAAATATACGCCAATGCCTTCAAAAAATATGATTGATTTTTCTTATGTTATTTGTAAAAAGCAACAATCTGAAGACGTCCGAACGGCATATCAAAATAATTTAGCTTTATATGATATGCCTAAGGATATAAAAAAAGCTACTTTAAAAGATATGTATAAAGATGATAAAGCACGTGTTCCAATTATAAAATATTTCAAAGAATTTATTGATAATTATAATCAAGAGGAAAAACCAAAAGGAATTTATTTAAATGGTTCCTTCGGTTCTGGAAAAACATATTTAATAGCAGCGTTGTTCAATGAATTAGCCAAAAAAGGTGTTCATAGTGCCTTAATCTATTACCCAGAATTTCTTCGTAGCCTAAAAGCGTCATTTCAAACAAACTATGAAGAACAATTTACTTATATTAAGAAAGTTCCATTATTATTATTTGATGACATTGGAGCAGAAAATTGTAGTAACTGGTCACGCGACGAAGTGCTTGGTCCAATTCTCCAATATCGCATGGAAAATCATCTGCCAACTTTTTTTACTTCCAATTTAACTATTGAAGAATTAGAAAATTCATTATCAGTTACCTCATCAGGAGTAGATAAAATTAAGGCAAGAAGAATAGTAGAACGAATAAAACAGTTAACGGTTAATCTTGAATTAATAAGTAAAAATAGAAGAAATTAATTGAGACACCTCGTAAGAGGTGTTTTTCTAATGACATAATTGACAAAATATAAAAACCTGTTATAATAACTAGCACTTGAGAGGTGATTTCGGTGTATCAAGATGAATCTTATAAGCTCCATAGAAAAATAATATTATCGTTATCCGTAATTTGTTTAGTCATGGCTGTTTGCCTAGTTACTTTACAAAATCTAAGTTTTCAAAAAGAGGATTTTTCCCTAGCTTTTGAAACTTATGATACCCAAGGAATGTCAGAACCCAAAGTTGCAGTAAAAAAGTCAACATCCGATAATGTTTTTACCTCCATAGTATCAAACTCCAATAGTATTAGTAAATTTGAAGCCGTTACCCTAGAAAATAGAGCAGGTAGTGTCGCAACAGCTGAACAATTACTCGCAAAACAAACTGCCGCAGCTTGGCGTTTACCAACGGAACAAGGTTATATCACTCAATATGAGAGCTGGGGACATGTTGCCTTAGATATTACAAGTGCAAGAGGAACAAATGAAAGAGTTTTTCCAGTTGCGGACGGGGTTATTACTGGAATATTTCAAGATAATTATGGCGCCAAAATAGTAACAGTAAATCACAATATTAACGGGCAGTTTTATACTTCACAATACGTTCATCTATCATGGTATGCACCGGGAATATATGTCGGTCAGCCAGTCACAACCAATGACTGCTTAGGTGGTATGGGAGCCACGGGTATTGCGACCGGGGTTCATCTCCATTTAACTGTACTGGATTGTAATCTATATGATGAAAATGATCCTAGTTGTTCAAATATTGGCGGATTTTACAATTATGGTAGAGTCCGAATAAACCAAGGGTTTAGAGGTTTAAGAAGCTTAATGGGAGTACCGGCTCGCTGGGATTCGCGTTAAATAAAAATAGAACTATAAATTAGATCTAAATGATTTGTCGTAAAAAGTCGCATAATTCTTCTAAAATATCGCCCCAAAAAATTGACAATATTAATTAAACGTTGTACAATAAACAAGAAAACGTTGAAGAAGACAAGTAAAAGCAATGATTTTTAATAGAGAGTTAGGATTGGGTGGAACCTAATAAATAGTTGCTTCGAAATAACACTTCTGAGTACTTAAAGAACAAAGTAGACTAAGTCGGCAGGCACACCGTTATATGTGCTGCGGTTTGTTTGAACCGAGAGTGATTGTATGTACTTACAATAAGTAGGGTGGTACCGCGGAACACTAGTTTTCGTCCCTTCTATTTTTTAATAGAGAGATGACAACTAGTGTTTTTTATTCAGTGAAAGGGAGAAAGAGAAATGATAGAGAAGGAAAAACTAAAAAAATATGCCAATAAGTTAATGTTCGATATGAACGATGAAGAATATCAAACATTACAAGAAGAATTTGAAGTTATGTTAAAACAAATGGGTTTAATTGGAAATATACCAAACATTGAAAAAGTTGAACCAATGACATTTCCATTTAAAAATAATGATGCCCGTCTTAGAAAAGACGAAATAGGCGATTATTTAACAGCTGGAGAAGTTTTAGAAAATGCTGATCATCAAGTAAACGATCAAGTTAAAGTGCCAAAGGTGGTGGATGAAGATGTATAGAGGAAAAAGTATTACTGAATTAAGAGAAGAATTAGATAGTGGTAAAACAACAGCCGATGAATTATTCACAGCCGCTAATCAGTTAGCTCACTATTTCCAAGAAGACTATAATTCTTTTGTAACTATTATTGATAAATGTAAAATCAGAAATAGATCTTCAAAATTAAATGGAATTCCCTATGCTTTAAAAGATAATTTCTCAACAAGCGGAATTTTAACCACGGCTTCTTCTAATATTTTAAAAGACTATGTTCCTGTTTATGATGCCACAGTTTATAAAAAATTAAAGAGTGCTGGAGCAGTCTTAATTGGAAAAACTGTCCTTGATGAATTAGCCATGGGTGGAACCGGAACTACAGGACATACTGGTGTTGTAAGAAATCCTTGGAACAAAGAATGTATGATAGGTGGATCATCTGCCGGAAGTGCATCAGCCGTTGCTTTAGGAATTGTTCCATTCTCAATTGGAAGCGATACAGGAGACTCTGTTAGAAAGCCAGCCTCTCATGGAGGTTTAATTGGTTTTAAACCTACTTATGGAAGAATTTCTAGATATGGTTTATTTGCTTTTGCCTCTAGTCTAGATCATGTCGCCATGTTTACGAGAAATGTTCTAGATGCCGCTATTGTAACAGACATCTTAAAAGGAAAAGATATAAATGATATGACAACTTTAAACGATGATAACACTTCTTATGAAGATGGACTAGATAATGATATTAAAGGTAAAAAATTATTTTATATAAAAGAATTATGTGGCAAGGAAACTTTTAAAGATAGTAATGATGCTACTTTAAATGAAACCATTAACAAGTTCCATGAAACCTTAGAAAAATTAAAGGAACAAGGGTTTATCATTGAAGAAGTTTCAATGGACAAACGTTTGTTAGAAGCTATTTATCCAGTATATATGTGTATAAGTTGTGCTGAGGCAACTTCAAACAATTCAAACCTAACTGGAATTCAGTTTGGCCCAAGAGGAGAAGGTGACTCTATCGAAGAAATTATGTTTGATGCTAGAACTAAAGGTTTTTCAGAATTAATTAAACGCCGTTTTGTTTTAGGAAGTTATATCTTACAAAAAGAAAATCAAGAAAAATTATTCTTAAATGCTCAACGTGCAAGACGAATGATTGTTGATAAAATGAATGAATTTTTTAAAGAATACGATGGCATGATTGCTCCATGTAGTGGTGGACCTGCCGAAAAATTCATAGCTAGTTCCGAACAATTATCTGATCGTTATTTAATTTTAGAAAATCATTTAGCAATCGGAAACTTTGGAGGCTTCCCATCAATTACTCTTCCATTTGCAATGATTGATGATATGCCAGTTGGTCTAAATATTACCGGAAGAGTAAAAGAAGATGGCTTAGTATTAAATATGGCTAGCAAAGTAGAAGAAGTTACTGGCCTTAAAGGAATATATAGTAAGGTAGGTGATATTGATGTATAAAGTAGTAATTGGCTTAGAAGTTCATTGCGAACTTGAAACAGAATCCAAAAACTTTTCACCTGCCCCAAATAAATTTTGTGAAATTCCAAATAGTAATGTCGCAACTGTAGATTTAGGTCTTCCTGGAATTTTACCAGTCCCAAATGAAGAAGCTGTTCGTAAGGCTTTATTTACGGCTATGGCCCTACATTGTGAAAATCCTGACGAAGTAATTTTTGATCGTAAAAATTATTATTATGCTGATTTACCAAAAGGATATCAAATCACTCAAGTAACTAAACCTATGGGAGTAAAAGGATATCTAGACATTTTGGTAAATGGAAAAATCAAACGTGTTGACATTCACCAATTACATTTAGAGGAAGATACAGCTAGTCTAGAACACTACCCAAAATATTCTTTAATTGATTATAATCGTAGTGGTGTTC
>CAZTRE010000007.1:6964-27936 GCA_964616405.1 uncultured Mycoplasma sp.
AGTCTAGAACACTACCCAAAATATTCTTTAATTGATTATAATCGTAGTGGTGTTCCACTAATTGAAATCGTTACTGAGCCATGCATTGAAAGCGCCGATGAAGCAGTAACTTTCCTAGAAGACTTACGTGATGTATTCCTATACTTAGGAGTTAGTGAAGCTAAAAGTAATTATGGACAAATGCGTTGTGACGTTAATATTTCCTTAATGAAAGAGACCGATACTCAATTTGGAACTAAAGTTGAAATGAAAAATATTAATGCTTTTACTAATGTAAGGGCGGCTATTGAATATGAGATTAAAAGACAAAGTGAATTACTTGATAAAGGTGAAAAGATTGTTCAAGAGACAAGAAGAATTGGCGAGGATGGAAAAACTTACTCAATGAGAGAAAAAGTTGATGCTGTTGACTATAAATATTTCATTGAACCAAATATTCCTTCAACACCACTTACACCTGAATTCTTAAATGAACTTAAACAACAATTACCAGAATTAAAATTAGAAAGATATTTAAAATATATTGAAGAATATGGTATTAGTGAAGAAAATGCCGCTACACTTTCTAAAGATCGAAGTATTTCTGATTACTTTGAAAAGGTACTAATAGGAGTTAAAGATATTCCATTAGCTATTAACTTTATGACCACCGCCATCCTTAGTACTTTGAACAAATTAGAAGTAAGTATCGATGAACTTTTCATTACTCCTGAGATGTTAATATTTATAATCAACTATGTTTCCGATGGTAAAATGAGTCTAGATGCTGCAAAGAAATTACTATATAAAGCAATCGAAAACAAAGAAGATCCTATAGAAATGATTAAAAGAGAAAACATTGAACAGATTAATGATGAAGGCGTTTTACTAGAATTAATTAAAACAATTATGGATGAAAATACAGAAATAGTTAGACAATATATTGAAGATGGAAATATGTCTGCTATAAACTTCTTTATTGGTCAAACAATGAAGAGAAGTAATAGACAAGCCAATCCAAATAAATCAAAAGAAATTATTATTAAAGAGTTAGAGAGGAGAAAACAAAATGGCTAAAAAATATAGAACACATAAGTGTTGTGAATTAACAGAACAAGTAATCGGACAAGAAGTGCGTGTAGCGGGATTTGTTGAAAATATTCGAGATCATGGAGGCGTTATTTTCGTTGATATCCGTGATATGTCAGGTGTTGTACAAGTTGTTTCTAATGATGATAGTATTTTTGATGGTATTACTAGAGAATCAAGTGTTACAGTACATGGCGTAATTAGAGGAAGAAGCGAAGAAGACTATAATAATCGAATTGAAACTGGAACAATAGAGTTATTAGTAGATCAACTAGAAGTTCTTGGTAAAGCTAAAAATGTTTTACCATTCGAAGTAATGACATCTCGTGAGTCAAACGAAGAGGCTAGATTAAAATATAGATATTTAGACTTAAGAAATCCAAAAGTAAAACAAAATATTATTTTTAGAAGTAAAGTTATCGACTATATTAGAAAAATTATGAAAGAAGAAGACTTCTTAGAAATTCAAACTCCTATTCTTACAGCTTCATCACCAGAAGGAGCAAGAGACTTTATCGTACCTAGTCGTAAATTTCATGGTAAATTTTATGCCTTACCACAAGCTCCTCAACAATTTAAACAATTATTAATGTGTGGTGGTTTCGATAAATATTTCCAAATTGCCCCATGCTTTAGAGATGAAGATGCAAGAAGCGATAGAGTTTATGGTGAATTCTATCAATTAGACTTTGAAATGGCTTTTGCTGATGAAGAAGAAGTTTTAGAAATCGGAGAAAAGATTTTCTATAATACATTTAAAGAATTTAGTTCAAAGAAAATTAGTTCTACTCCATTTGTAAGATTGAGTTATAAAGAATCAATGGAAAGATTTGGAACTGATAAGCCAGATTTAAGAAACCCATTAGAATTAATTGATTTAACTGATATTTTTGAAGAAACATCTTTCCGTCCATTTAGAGGTGTTCCAGTAAAGGGAATCGTCGTTGAAAATATTGCCGATAAGTCTAACTCTTGGTTCAATGAACTAGGCGACTTTGCTAAAAGCGTTGGAATGAGCGCAGGCGTAGGGTATTTTAAAGTAAATGATGATATGAGTTTTGTTGGACCAATTGATAAATTCTTATCAGATGATGAAAGAGAAGATTTAATTAGTGCTGGAAACCTAAAACCAGGTAGTGTTATTTTCTTTATAGCTGATAGAAGCAATGCTTATAAATATGCATCTGCCATTCGTGATGAGTTAGGTAGAAAATTAGATTTAATTGATAAGGATAAATATGAATTCTGTATCGTCAAAGACTTCCCAATGTTTGAATGGAGCGAAGAGGAAGAGCAATATATATTTACACATAATCCATTTAGTATGCCCCAAGGTGGAATGGAAGCTTTAACTACCAAAAAACCAGAAGATGTCTTAGCTTATCAATTTGACTTTGTATGTAATGGTATTGAGATGGCTAGTGGGGCGGTTCGTAATCATGATGTTGAAGTTATGAAACAGGCCTTTGCAATCGCTGGTTATGATGAATCTGAAATTGAAAAGAGATTTAGCGCTTTATATGAAGCATTTAAGTATGGTGCTCCACCACATGCTGGAATGGCACCTGGAATTGATCGTATGTTAATGCTTTTACTTGATGAAGAATCAATCCGTGAAACAATTGCCTTCCCACTTATGGCTAGCGGAAGTGATCCTCTTATGGGAGCTCCTTGCGAAGTAACCGAATTACAATTAAGAGAAGCTCATATTAAAATAAGATAATTATAAAATATTGCCAAAAATCTTTTAAAGTGGTATATTAATTAATGTAAAAACAAATACATTGACAAAGGACACGATAAATTATCTAAGCTTAATTAAGAGAATTCGTGGTTGGTGAAAACGAATAGCATTTAATTTATTACTACCTTTCGAGTAGAATTATTCAAAGTAATTCCGGCTAGTAGTCGTTAACAAAATAAGTTAAACAAAGGATGGTACCGTGCATCATGCACTCCTGTACTATCCTTTTTTGTTTATAAAAAAGAGGTGGATTATGAAAATAGAAATAAATACTCAATCATCAATTAGGTTAGAAGATGGTAAAATTATTTATTTTGATCCTTTCAAAATAACTGATAAGAAAAATGATGCAACCTACATTTTTATAACACATGATCACTATGATCATTATGATGAAGAATCAATTAAAAATGTTATAAATGAAAATACCGTTCTTATTGTTCCTAAATGCTTAGAAGAACAAGCTAAAGCAATAACAGATAATGTTTTTGCAGTTGAACCAAATAAGTCATATGAAGTATCAGACCTAAAATTTAGAACAACACCAGCTTATAACACAAATAAAGCTTTTCATCCAAAAGAGAAAAACTTTGTTGGCTATGTTGTCACCTTAAAAGAAGTAACCTACTATGTAATGGGAGATACCGATGCAATAGAAGAGTTAAGTAACATCCAAACAGACGTCTGTTTTGTTCCAATAGGCGGAACTTACACCATGGATAAAGATGAAGCAGTTTCCTACGTTAATAAGCTAAGACCTAAGAAAGTAATTCCAATTCACTATGGTAGTATAGTAGGAGACATTACTCTCGGTGAAGAATTTAAAAGAAAAATAAACGAGGATATAGAAGTAGAAATATTTCTAAAATAGGAGGAAAATAAAATGATAAATATTAAAGAAAATGAAAAATTAAGTATAATGAATCACTCTTGTGCCCATCTTTTAGCGCAAGCCGTAAAACACCTTTATCCAAAGGCTAGATTTTGGGTAGGACCAGTAATTGAAGAAGGCTTTTATTACGATATCGATTTAGGTGATGAAACTCTTAGTGAAGAAGATTTAGTAAAAATTGAAAAGGAAATGAAGAAGATTGCGAAAGATGGCAAGAGAATTGTTCGTGAAGAAATCTCTAAACAAGAGGCCCTAGAAAAATTTAAAGATGACCCATATAAAGTAGATTTAATTAGTCGAATGGATGAAAACGAACAAGTGATAAGTTGCTATACTCAAGGAGACTTTACTGATCTTTGCCGTGGACCACACTTAGAAACAGTAAAAGAATTGAAATATTTCAAATTAATTAAATTTAGTGGTGCTTACTGGAAGGGTGACGCTAAAAATAAAATGCTACAACGTATCTATGGTGTTTGTTTTGAAAATGAAGAAGATTTAGTGGCTCACTTACAAGAATTAGAAGAAGCAAAGATGCGAGATCATAGGAAGATTGGTAAAGAACAAGAATTGTTTATGAACCATGAGTTAGTAGGAGCAGGAATGCCTCTATGGTTACCTAATGGAGCAATCATTAGAAAACAGTTAGAAAATTACATTTATGAAAAAGAACAAAAACTAGGGTATGACCACGTATACACACCATGTGTTGGAACTGTTGATTTATATAAGACATCAGGACACTGGGATCATTATAAAGAAAATATGTTCCCAATGATGAAAGTTGATGAAGAAGAATTTGTTCTTCGTCCAATGAATTGTCCACATCACATGTTAATATTTAAAAATAAAATGCATTCATATCGTGACTTGCCAGTAAGAATTGGTGAATTCGCAACTGATTTCCGTTATGAAGCGAGTGGAGCTGTTAAGGGGTTAGAAAGAGTTAGATGTATGTGTCAAAATGATGCCCATTTATTTGTAACTCCAGAACAAATAGGTGAGGAATTTAAAAAAGTAGTTAGCTTAATCTTAGATGTTTATCATGACTTTGGTATTGAAAACTATAAATTCCGCCTATCTTTAAGAGACCCAGAAGATAAAGAAAAATACTTCGATGATGATCAAATGTGGGATGAAGCCGAAGATAAATTAAGAGAAGTCTTAAATGAATTAGGTGTTGAATACTTTGAAGCTATAGGAGAAGCAGCTTTTTATGGACCAAAATTAGATGTAGAAGTAAAACCTGCTGTTGGACCAGAAGTAACTTTATCAACTTGCCAATTAGATTTCTTACTACCAAGAAGATTTGAACTATCATATATCAATAGTAAGGGTGAAAAAGAAATACCAGTCGTATTACACCGAGCAATCTTTGGAACATTTGATAGATTCACAGCCTTCATTATAGAAGAAACTAAAGGTCGTTTTCCAACTTGGTTATCTCCAGTTCAAGTAAAAGTAATTCCAGTAAATGCGGAGTTCCAAGCCGATTACGGAAAAGAAATAAAAGATTATTTAACAGAAGCCGGAATCCGTGTCGAATTAGATGATCGTAATGAAAAACTAGGCTATCGTTTAAGAGAAGCTCAAACAGAGAAAGTTCCTTATACATTAATTCTAGGAGATAATGAAAAAGCCAATGGCTTAGTATCATATCGTCTACATGGACAAAAAGATACGACAACTCTTTCAAAAGAAGAATTCCTAAAAATGATTAAAGAAGAAATAGAAACAAAAGCCCTAAGAAAGTAGTAATACTTTCTTTTTTTACAAAAAAAATAATTTAACCGTAAAAGTCTTTATTGTAAAATCAAGAACAAAAGCTTTTAAATACCAATAAATAAAGGTTATAGGAATGTTTAAGAATCTATGAAAACTCTCTAAAAAGTGTCATAATTTCTATAAAAACAAAAAAACAATTAATCAAATAAAAGTCAAGGAGTCAATGAAAATTTGCTTCTTTTTTTTGTAAATGTGTGTCAACAAAACTAAATTTTTAAAATTCGTTATTTACTTTTTAGTCATATTTATGTATTATTATAATTGAGTAGTGGTTAATAGTGGTGAAAAGTGGGGGATTTTTATGTTTATGGGTGAATATCATCATACTATTGATGATAAAGGAAGACTGATTATTCCATCTAAATTCCGTGAGGGATTAGGAGAAAAATTTATAATTACAAGAGGTATAGAAAAATGCCTTTTTGTCTATTCCTTAGATTCCTGGGAAAAAATCACCAATAAACTTGAAAGCCTACCATTTACTAAGAAAGATGCCAGACAATTTGTTCGCTTCTTTCTATCTGGAGCTACTACAGCAGAATTTGATAAACAGGGCCGTGTCAATATTACCTCCCCATTAATAACCTATGCCAATTTAGATAAAGACTGTGTCATAATTGGTACAGGAGATAGGTTAGAGATATGGTCACAAGAAGATTGGAATGCATTTTTCGATTCTGCAGCAGACAACATGTCTGATATAGCCGAAAATTTATTTAATGAGAGCGTGACTCTATGAAAGAAAAACATATAAGCGTATTACTCGAAGAATCTATTTCTTCCCTAAACTTAAAAGAAAATAGTATTATTGTAGATTGTACTTTAGGCTATGGAGGACACAGTAGTAACATCTTGGCTAGAATAAAAAAGGGGTTTTTATTCGCCTTTGACCAAGATAGTGAAGCAATTCGGCATAGTACCGATCGTTTAAAAGCGGTTGGTACTAACTTCACTATCATTAAAAGCAATTTCGTTCATCTAAAAGAAAAACTACATGAACAAAATGTTGACAAAGTCGATGGTGTACTATTTGACTTAGGAGTATCTTCTCCCCAATTAGATGATGGAAAAAGAGGCTTTTCCTATCATGAAGATGCACCCCTAGACATGCGTATGGATAAAGATAATCCATTATCTGCTTACGATGTAGTAAATAACTACTCTAAAGAAGAACTATCCCGTATATTTTATAAATATGGAGAAGATAAATTCTCAAATAACATTGCTAAAAAAATTGTTGAGTACCGCAACTTAAAACCAATTGAGACTACATTAGAATTAGTTGAGATTATTAAGACCGCCGTTCCAATGAAGTTTAGAAAAGATAAACATCCAGCTCGCCAAATATTTCAAGCTATTAGAATTGAAGTAAATAAAGAACTTGATGTCATAGAGCCTGCCTTGGAGCAAGCCTTATCAATTTTAAATGTTGGCGGAAGAGTTGCCGTTATAACATTCCATTCACTGGAAGATAGATTAGTAAAAAATTATTTTAAAGAAAAATGTGCAATAGATCCTAGACTAAAAGGGATGCCTAATATTCCAGAAGAATATTTACCGGACTTTAAATTAGCAGTAGATAAAGCTATAAGTCCATCTGAAAGAGAATTAAGTAATAATCCTCGAGCACGAAGTGCCAAACTTCGCGTCATCGAACGTATAAAATAAGAATGAAAGTGGGTGATAAAGTGAAAAAAGTAAAAAAACGACTTAAAATGTCCAAATTTGAACGATTATTATATACCTTAGCCCTTTTTTTACTTGTAATATCTCCAGTTTCCATCGTGTTTTCTAAAGCCACTTTATCTAAAGTAAATTTTGAAGTAGAAAAGCAAAAAAAAGAAATCGAAAAACAAGAGAAAACAAACGAGAGTTTAGCTATGACAATTGATGAATTAGCTTCCCTTACAAAAATCCAAGAAGTTGCGGAACAACAAGGATTGAGTTATAATAATGATAATATAAAGACTGTAACTGAAGATTAATAGGAAGTGATTAATTTGAAACGTAAAAAAAAGAGAAATGACATCAAATATTCAAAGTTGATAATCGTTTTTTCTCTTTTTCTGTTTGTAGTAATAATCTTTCGAGCCTCAGAATTAGCCTTGTCAAAAGAAATTGATGGTATTAATCTTCAAGAATTAGCTAGTAAAAGAACTACCAAGACCGAAAAAATCTTTGCTAAAAGAGGTAATATTTATTCAGCAGATGGTGATATCTTAGCTGAAAATGTTTCATCATATAAATTGATTGCTTATTTAGATGAAAAAAGAACTACCGATGAAAAAAAACCACAACATGTTGTAGATAAACAAAAAACAGCCGAACTCTTAGCGCCAATTCTTGGTATGAAAGAAGAGACTGTTCTAAAATTTTTATCTAAAAAGAATGTTTATCAAACTGAATTTGGTAGTAAAGGTAAAGGTCTAACTGAATTAGTAAAAAATCAAATAGAAGAATTGAATTTACCGGGTCTAGATTTTATAGAAAGCTATAAAAGATATTACCCTAAAGGAGATTTTGCGTCATATGTCGTTGGCTATGCCAAATCAACAGCCGATGATGAAGAAAAAATTGTTGGAGAAATGGGAATTGAAAAACAATATGATTCAATTCTAAAAGGTACTGATGGCTCTATCGAGTATCAAAAAGACTTGCGAGGTTATCAAATAGCTGGAACACCAGTTAGAACTGAGCCAGCAACACAAGGAAAAAACATCTACTTAACAATTGACAGTAATATTCAATTTTTTGTAGAACAGGCCTTAAACGATGCAGACATTGATTATGACTTTGAATGGTTTACATTTACAGTGGCCGATGCTAAAACAGGGGCCATTTTAGCAACTGCTTCATCACCTTCATTTGACCCAAACGTTAGAGACATTACTAATTATTTAAACTTATTGGTTTCTTCGCCTTATGAACCAGGTTCAACTATGAAAACTTATACATATATGGCTGCTTTAGAAAATGGTGTTTATGATGGCAGTGAAACATATTCATCAGGAATATTTACTGCCTCTGATGGAACTCAAATCGGTGACTGGAACCGTGCCGGTTGGGGAACACTTACCTTTGATCGAGGCTATGCTATGAGTAGTAACGTAGCTTGTATCAATATCATTGATCGTCATATGAATAGTTTAATGTTACGTCAATATTTTAGAAAATTAGGTTTTGGCAAAGCAACCGGTATAACATTACCTAACGAAGCCCGTGGTACGCTAGACTTTAAGTATGAAACAGAAATATTCAATGCAGGCTTTGGTCAAGGTATTACAACGACGCCTATCCAAAATATTCAAGCGATGACCACACTAACCAACGATGGAATGTTATTAAAACCATACATCGTCAAGAAAATAGTTGATCCAGAAACTAAAGAAGTGATTTTAGAAAATGATCGTACTGAAAAAGAGCGCGTTGCCTCAACCGAAACAGTTCAAAAGATGCTTCAGTTAATGGACGATGCTCTAAATGCTGATGGCGTACCAGCCGCATCTTTCAAAATAGAAAGCGGCGAGTTAATCGGAAAAACAGGAACTGCCCAAATAGCTGATGTCAATGGACGAGGATATCTAACGGGAAAATCTGATGTCATTACTTCATTTTCTGGAATTTATCCTAAAACTGACCCTCAAATAATAATATATGCTTCTGTAAAACGTCCATCAGGCGGAAGCCAAAGACCATTATCAAATTCAGTTAAAGACGTAGTCAAAAACATTTCCAAATACTATGGCAACGATGATAGTCAAACAAGTTCTATCAAAATAAACAAATACAAGTTGCCAAGCTTTATTAATAAAAAAGTTGAATCTGTAAAAACTACTCTGGAGTCTAAAGGAATATCTTATAAGATAATTGGTAATGGCCCTAAAGTAATTAAACAAACCCCATCAACTAATACAACTATTACTGATAAAGATACTATCTATTTAATTACCAATGATGAAAACATCGCTATTCCAAATGTTATAGGTTTATCATCAAAAGTTGCTAAAGATTTACTAGGAAAATTAGGAGTAAAAGTAAATTTAGAAGGAGTAGGGTATGTTACAGCCCAATCTATTCCTGCTGATACCAAAATAACTGTGGGTATGGAAATTAATTTAACATTAGCCCCTAAATTTACAAGTTAGAATATGCAAGAAAAAACAAAATATAAAATAGAATTCTTTCTAACCATACTTCTAATTATTGGCATCTTAATTTTTAAATATATTCCAGAATATAAGAGTACTCTTGGCAGTAGTGATACATTTTTAAGTACTGATGTTGATTATGGAATCATTGAAATAAAAATTAATGATAAGCCAGACTTTATTTTAGTAACAGAAGAAGATTATATAAAACAAATACTATTTTTTGATAATACATCCCTTTGTTTATATAATCAAAATATAGAAGGTAAGACCATAGAATCAGGAGTAGATTCTATAATTGAGATATTAATAAAAAATAATTATCTAAAAAGTTCAGATATAGTAACTTTAGTAAATTATAATAATGAAGCTTATCAAAAAATCTCAACTGCTTTTAGAAATAAACTTCAAAATATGAATGTAGATGTTAATTACAATGAATTACAATTATCTTTATCACAAAGAGCAAAATCTCTAGGAATAGAAATAAATGATAATGAAAAAACACTTCGTCGATTAGAACTTTATTCTAAAGAAATAATCAGAAAAGATAAACATACAATTTCCGAATATGATGAGTCAACTATAAAAGATGACTTAACAGTAGATAATGCCAAAGAATTAACTACTAATGTTTATAGAAAAATAGAAGATTACGCCAGGAAGAATAATATAGCTAATCAGGATATCACATCAGCTAGTCTTCCCATAACCTTAATACCAGCCACTAAAGATGGAAGTTTATTTCCAGATAATATGAGTTGGTATTACATAAAAGATAGTCAGGTATATGCTTATATAAGTATTACAGAAAATAATAAAACCTTTGCTTATTGTTACCAAGGTTCAATAGATGTTTATAAGAAAGGACAATGTTAAATGAAAAAATCAGTAAATATTAGAAATTTAATTATTATTATGTTATCTAGTACCATAGTTTGCATGGGGATAGGTTTTATTTACCTTTCTATTGTCTTAGAAAACAAAAATAAAGAAACACCTTGTTTAGATATTACCTTTACAAAAGTAGTAGAACAAACGCCTATAAAAGGGGGCTTGAATCCTCCAGTAGGAACAAAAGAATTTAAAAATAGTAATAAGACCTTAGATTTTAACTTCACACTAAATACTCCTCGTGATGAATTAGCTTACAGTATTATCGTTAAAAATACGGGAACTTTAACAGCCAAAATTGAAAACATTTTAACATATCCTAATTACTTAGAAGATGAAACTAAAAAGAATTCCATTTATCCAATCACTATAACTCATAATGATATAAGTGGAAAAGTATTAGAACCTGATGAAGAATTGGAAATAAAATTAGTTGTCAAATATACTCCGGCTGCTAATATTGGTCAAGTAACTATTCCATATCAAATGACAATTCTTGCATCATCTTATGATAAATGATAAACTAAAAACGTAGTAGGAAGGAAATTAGAACCATGAAAAAAAATATTAAGAAAAAAGATAAAATTAATTCTAAAAAACTTGATAAACAAGATAAAGCTCTATTAGGAACGATGGGCTTACTATTAGTTTTAATAATTGTTTTGATGGTTGTTGCTATAAATTTAAAGGCAACTACCTCATCTTCTAAAGCAAATATTACCATTCCTGTTTTAGAAAGTAAAACCCAAAACGAAATAAGCGTTGATTTATCAGAAATGCACTCTGGTGAAACGAAGGAGTATATCTTTAAAATAGAGAATTACAAGGGAAAAGAAATAAACACCAAGGATATTTCATATGATATTGTCATTACTCCCTCAGAAAGTGCTTCAATTAAAATATATAAAGGTGATTCTACTAAGAATTTAATCATAAATAATGACTATAAAATTGAAAATAATAAATTACCAAAAGATAAGAAAACAGAAGATGAATATCATATGATAATTAAAGCAATAAAAACACCAATGAAAAAAGATAAAATTACCTTGAAAATTATGAGTTAGAGAAAGTCAAATCGTTGACTTTTTTTTCTTTCAATGATAATATTTATACTGTATAGGATATCAAGGAGAGAGTCGTTATGGAACAAGAGAAAATAGTAATAAATAAAAATGGACAAGACGTTGAATGTGAAGTTTTATTTACCTTTGATAGTGAAGATACGGGAAAAGCATATATTGGATATACCGATCATAGTGTTGCTGCCAACGGACGAAAAAATATATATGTATCCGCATTTGACCCAATCTTAGGATTTGGATCTTTAGAGGATATAACTTCAGAAGAAGAACTAGCAATGGTACGAGAAGTTCTTGAAGAAATCGATAAACAGTGTTAAGCGGTAAAGAGGTGAGTGTATATGAATAATGATGAAAGACAAGCAAGATTAGATGAAGCCATCCATCTAATGCCAAGAGAAACAAAAGAAAATGTAGCATATATAAACGGACTACTAGCAAGCAATCTTATAAGAACCCCTGAGGAATTTTTAAGATTTTTTGGAGGAAATGAAGCTGCCGCTCAAAATGCTTATTCAACTGCTTTAAATGGACATGGTGGTGATGAAATGGTAAGAAATATTATTAATAATCTTACTGAAAACCATGAAAATAAACAAGAAGATACAGTTATGGATGCTGTTGCTGATATTGATGAGCAAATTGCAGCTAGCAGCCAAGAAGATACAACAGACAGTACTTTACAAAATTCCAATGTCGCCGATGCTAACATTTTAAGATTACAAGGAAGAACATTAACTGATAATGTTTTAGGATTGCCTGAACAAGCTACGGATACAGCTGATAACACATTAGAACAACCAAATTCTGATAATAGCCAAGGCAATGGTGAAAGTAATGCTATAGATGCAGCTAAACAAATGGCCGAAATAGATCCACGTAATATTGAGTATAAAAAAATATATGACGCAGCAAATGAAGAATATGAAGCAGCACAAGAAAGAGTTCAAGCATCCATTGAAGAGATGCAAAGAATCTTTGATGAAGAAGTAAGAAGAAGAACTGAAGAGGGACCTTTCCAAACGGAGGAAGAACTAGATAGTTTCACAGAAAATTATATGAGACAAAAGATAGAGGAAAATGAACGCCTAACTAACGCTAGAACCGCCGTAAAAATTGCTCAAAATAAAATGCGTACCGCCGAAAGAAGAATGCATGACTATGCTACGGCTTTAGAAAAAGCAGAGGAACTTGGCATTCCAGTCGAAGAATATGAAAAAATTAGAAAGTCGTCTGCTAAGAAGGATGTCCTTCAAGAGGTATATGATGAACAAGGACTAGGAGAAGTTACTAGAAGAACCCAACAAGGCAAAGAACAAGCAGATCTTACTACTGATGAGATTATTGATAAAGTCGTTGAACAAATGAAAAAAGATGGTTCAATAAGCATCAAACAAGAAGATGCCACAATAAACCAAAATGGTACAATAAACCAAAATGGTAGTATAAACATTTTAGCAATTGACACATTAAATATTAATTATGGAGCAGATAATCCTGTGACAATAGGAGGCGCTAAAACATTACCAATGACTCCTGAGGAAAAAGAGAATGTAAAAGCTAAGCTCAAAACATTACCAAGAATGGTTTCAAAAACTGGTGAAAAATTAATTGATCAAATTCCAGGACCAGCTCCAAGTGATATGCCACTAAGTAATGATAATCAATCAAACGATTTAGGTAATAAAGAAAATGTTCCTACGAAAGAAAATGGAGAAAATAATTCTCAATCAACAAATAAAGGTAATGATAATAAACCTATAAAACCAGTAGAACCTAACGTAACTTATCACTTAACAAAAGATCAAATCATCCAAGATGATATTCCAATGGATGAGCTTAAAAAATGGCGAAAAATTTGGGATGAGGAAAAAAAGAGAAAAAATTCTGAGGAAAATAAACCAAATACCCCTCCAAAAAAATCTGGAGATGAAAAAGGAAATGATGATGACAAAAATAATCAACCACAACATAATCCTGTTCCACCAAGGCCTGTATCTACAGCCCAAACTCCACCAACTAAAAAACGGGGCTTATTAACTATTATGGATGACTTAACATCAGGACTAGAACTTGGCAAAAAAGATGGTAAGAGATATAAAGCATCTAATATTAGAGTTGCTAAAAATTTTGCAGGTGAATTAAAATCTGGTAATTATTTATACAACATAGTTCATTTAGTACCAGCTATTGTTAAATTGCCAATTAACTTATGCCGAAAAGCATCCGGAAAAATAATGCAACGTAAAGATGCTAAGAAAAATATCGCTAAACTTCAAGAAAGAATTAATAAATTAAGTGAAGCAGATTTAATGACAATCTATGAAGAGTATAGAGGAAATCGTGTTATTCAAGAACGTTTCCCAACAATCCTAAACACATTATTGGAAGATAGAATTCAAAGATTTGCTGTTCAAAAAGTAACTGATATTAATACAGAGTTAGAATTAAGATATCAAAGTGCTTTCTGTGCTATTAGTCAAATTGAAGCAATTGATGTTCAATTAGCTAATCCAAATTTAGATAATAAAACAAAGAATAGTTTACGTGCTCAAAGAAATGCTTTATTTAATGGCCAAGCAGGAAATATTAAAGAAATAAGAAAAGGTTATGTCGAAGCTAACGGCTGGTTATCAGGTGGAGCTCATGGATTTAGTGAAGATATGAAAGCTGCAACAACAAAATTATCATGTGTGGGTAAACGCTTTGCTAAAGAGAATGATCTAGATGGAGAATTACTACATCGCCAAGCTCAATTAGAACAATTAGAAATGAGTGCTTTAGCAGCCAATGATAACGAAAGAGCCTTAAGAGCCTTCGTTGAATCAGAAAGATTATTAAGTGATAATACTGTCATTGAAGGAAGTATATTTGGTAAAAGATCAACTGGTAAGAAATATTATTCACCACTAGTTGAACAATTAGATTATCGTGATGATCCATTCTTGAAAGATTTATTCACGACCATTGCTTTAACATCAGCTGCCATTTCAGCCACTAAGGCTTTACAAGAAGTCAATAATGGGGGATTAACCGCAGAACAAGCAGCCGCTGTTCAAAGAAATGAAGCTATGATGGAACAAGTAAATAAATATGGAAAAGATATTGCTGATTCTCGTGGTACTATAATGGAAGGTATGAAAGCCCAAAATATTCAAGATACATTAACTGCATCAGGTGAAGTTGAAAGAGCTGCCCTAGATCTTCATAATTGGGCACGAGGAACGAGAGCTTATCGAATTGCTGATGACACAGGACATGCATACTATAACGATTTATATGCATCAACTGAAGGTGCCATTGAAACAATTGCTAGTAAATATGCTCAAGGTTCAATTACTCAAGCTGAAGCTTTAGACTTAATGGCTGAGTTAAGTGCTAATAGCCAAGCAACACTTCACAATGTTACTAATGAGTGTTTAAATATATTACAACCATATGCAGCAACTCATCCGCAATTTAATTTAACAGGCGTTGAAGCTGCTATGAATTACATGGTTCAAAATCCAACTGCCATAACAGAAATGAACCAAGCTATGGCTGATATAACATCTATTGGCGATACGCTATCTCAAATGCAATTAGAACATGTTGCCGCATTCCAAACAATGCCAAGTGAAATTCAAAGTTATTTCTTAACATGTGCATCATCTGCAGCCCTAGCTGCCAATGCAGCAAGTGCTACTAAGGAAGCAAAAAAACATGAGTATGGAAATAGTGTAACAAATATGGTAGATGAATATGCAGCAGGAGTTGCAGAAACTCAAACTACTGATACTAAACAAAAATAATACAAAAGGGGTTATGTAGTTATAACCTCTTTTTAAGTATAAACATATCTTGAAATAACAATTTACTTATAGTATACTTAAGATGACGTTTTTGCGAATTAAGTTACATGATAACCATACTACATAGGTATATGTAGCTTTTTTGCGTTGAAAGGAGAGTGATAAAATGTCATTCATCGAGGTTAAACATATAACAAAAAATTTTAAAGTAGCAGTTAAGAAAAATGGTTTAAAAGAAGCTATCAAATCTTTCTTCCATCGAGAGTATAAGTATGTTGAAGCTGTAAATGAGATTTCCTTTTCTATTAAAAAAGGAGAAATTATTGGTTATATCGGACCAAATGGTGCAGGAAAATCAACAACAATAAAAATACTGAGTGGTATCTTAACACCGGATTCTGGACAATGTAAAGTTGGAAAGATGGTACCTTGGAAGGATCGAAAAAAATATGTCACGAAGATAGGCGTTGTCTTCGGACAAAGAAGTCAGTTATGGTGGGACATCCCCGCGGAGGATACTTTTGATTTATTAAAAGATATTTATAATATCGATGAAAAAAGATATCTTCAAGTAAAAGAGGAACTTATTAAAAAGCTAAATTTGAAAGATATTATCAATGTTCCTGTAAGACAATTAAGTCTAGGACAGAGAATGCGCTGTGAAATTGCGGCCTCACTTTTACATGAACCAGAAATTTTATTTTTAGATGAGCCAACTATTGGACTGGATGCAGTTTCCAAACAACTAGTTAGAGATTTTATTAAAAAACTTAATAAAGAAAAAAACACCACAATTATTTTAACAACCCATGATATGGCTGACATTGAAGCATTAGCTAGAAGGATAATTTTAATTGGAAAAGGTAAGGTATTATATGATGGCTCACTACAAAAATTAAAAAATGCATATGCTACCAAAAAATACATCAAGATAATAACATCAACGATAATTAAAGAAACAATACCAGGCGTTTTGAAACAAGAAAAATTAAAAGATGGCTACAAATTTGTAATTGATTCTAAAAAACTAAATATATCGGATTTTTTAAATGATATATCAAAAAGAGCTCAAATTGAAGATGTTGAAATTGATAATGAAAGTTTAGATAACATGATTGTTAATCTATATGAGAACTTAAATATATGAAAAGTTATATTTCATATTTTAAACTACGTTTTATAACAAATCTTCAATATAGAGCTGCAGCCTGGGCAGGGATTGCTACACAAATATTCTTTGGTTTTGTTTTCATCATGGTTTACTTAGCTTTTTATGAATCTGGTTCTAAAGAACTGCCCATGCAACTACCTCAATTAATAACTTATCTTTGGCTTCATCAACTTTTTTTCTCTTTACTTTACTTATACTACAAGGACTCGGAAATATTTAACTTAATAAGAACTGGAAATATAGCATATGAGTTAACTAGACCAAAAAACCTCTATTTCATGTGGTATTTCAAAATTTTAGGTCAACGATTAGCTGGCGCTATACTAAGATTTATACCATTTATAATTTTTCTAATGTTATTACCAGCGCCATATCGGATAAGTCTTCCGGCAAGTTTACCAAGTTTTATAATGTTTTTATTAACCCTAGGAGCAGGAACACTTCTTATGACCTCATTAATTACTTTATATCCCGTTATTACGCTGAAAACGTTAAATGAAAAAGGAATAGTAGGGATAATGATTGCCTTAGGCGATATTTTCTCAGGAGAAGTAGTGCCAATCCCATTTTTTCCTAAATTTCTGCAAACGATATCAAATCTATTACCATTTCAGTATGTTGGGGATTTGCCATTTAGAATTTATGTTGGCAACATTTCTATTCAAAATGGCATAGTGGGTCTAATCGTTCAACTGGTTTGGTTCATTATTTTGACAACCTTAGGTTATATATTAATGCAAAAAAATATCAAGAAAGTTGTAGTACAAGGGGGTTAATATGAAAGTATACTTTAAATCATTATCTCTTCACTTAAAATCAATATTAGAATATAAGTCTTCATTTATCGCAAGTTTCATTTCTCAAATATTTGTTTTCTTTTCATATTATTTTGTTATTCTTGCTTTATTTTCTAAATTTGATAACATCAAGGGTTTTACGTTGTATGAAGTGTTATTGTGTTTCGCTGTAATTCAATATGGTTTTGCCTTTTGCGAATGTTTTGCTAGGGGAATAGATCGTTTTGATCAATTAATAATTAATGGAGAATTTGACAGAGTTTTATTAAGACCTAAAAATATAATTATCCAAATTCTATGTTATGATATTGACTATACTAAATTGTCAAGACTTCTCCAGGCTCTAATTGTCTTAGCAATTGCTCTAATAAACTTGAACATTGTTTGGACCCCTTTAAAAATATTAACCTTAGTGCTAATGCTCATATCCGCCATATTAATCTTTTTTTCTATCTTTTTATTGGCAGCGGCATATTGCTTCTTAACAGTTCAAGGTTTAGAAGTAAGAAATGTTTTCACATCAGGTGGTAAATATATGGCTCAGTATCCTATTGGTGTATTTAAAAAAGGGTTTGTCTATTTCTTTACATTTATAATTCCGTATGCCTTTGTCAACTACTATCCACTACTATATTTGCTAGGTAAAAATAATAATAAACTCTATGCTCTATCTCCGTTATTAGTTTTCTTATACTTACTACCAAGTATTGTTATATTTTATAAGGGAACCAAACGTTATACCAGTGTTGGGTCTTAAGTAAGAAAAAGTAGCAGTAAGAAATTACTGCCTTTTTTTATTTAAATTCTAGTCACAATACTAATATTTTGTTATAATAACTATGAACTATTAGGAGGAATATTATGTTAAAAGCAAAACCTTTTGTTAAATGGGCTGGAGGAAAAAGACAAATTATTGATAAATTACTTAAATTAGTACCAACAGAATACAATACTTATTACGAACCATTCGTAGGTGGAGGAGCATTATTATTTGAATTATCTCCTAAAAATGCCGTTATTAACGATTCTAATTCAGAATTAATGAATGTTTATAAATTAATATCTACAGATGAAGGTTATGAAGAAGTTGTAAAATTACTTAATAACTATGAAAAAAAACATAATGAAAAATTCTATTATTCCATTAGAAATCTTGATAAAGATAAAAAGAAATTTGCTAAATTATCTCCAGCGGAACACGCAGCTCGTACAATTTATTTAAATAAAACGTGTTTTAATGGACTTTACCGTGTAAATAGTAAGGGTGAATTTAATGTACCTTTTAATAAGAAGTTAAAGGTCAATACTTATGATAGTCAAAATATGATTTTAGCTTATGTTTATTTCCAATCTAATAATATTAAGATGTTAAATACTGATTTTGAAGAAGCTGTTAAAGATGCTAAAAAAGGTGATTTTATTTATTTTGATCCTCCATATGACTCAGAAAATGAAACAACATTTAATAGTTATACTGAATCAGGCTTTAGTAAAGATGAACAAAGAAGATTAGCTAAAGTATATAAGGACTTAGCTGATAGAGGTTGCTATGTTATGCTATCAAATCACAATACAACACTTATTAATGAACTATATAAAGATTATAATATCCACTTAATTACTGCCAAAAGAAATATTAATTCTAAAGGAGAAAAACGTGGAAAAGTAGAAGAAGTAATTATTACCAACTACAAAGTTGATTTAACCTTAGAAGATGAGTAATCTAATCAAATATCGTATCAAAAGGCCTTAGGCCTTGTTTTTTTTATTAAAATGTGCTATAATATCTACCAAACATTTATTGGGGGGTAAAATTTATGAGCAAAGATAAAGTTTTAGTAATTAATGGAGGAAGTTCATCTCTAAAATCTGGTTTATATGAAATGCCAGAAGGAAAAGCAATCGTTAATATTAACATTGAAAGGATTGGCTTGCCTGATAGTGACTACGTTATAAAGACCAAGTCAGGCAAAGAAAAAAAAGAAAGAAAAATAGAAAATCATAAAGAAGCTGTAGATATAGTACTACAAGAGTTAAAAAGTAATCATTTTATCCAAGATGAAAATGAAATCGTTGGTGTTGGGCATCGTGTTTTACATGGTGGTGAATTTTATAATAAGTCTGTTATTATTGATGAAGGTACTTTAAACAAAATTAAAGAATTAACCAAATTAGGTCCACTACATCATCCAGGAGAAATAGCCGGAATTGAAAGTATATCAACAGATATGCCTGATGTTCCACAAGTGGCTGTTTTTGATACAGCCTTTCATCAAACCATGCCACAAGAAAATTATATGTATCCAGTTCCATATTCTTGGTATAAAGAAAATGGTGTTAGAAAATATGGTTTTCATGGAACTAGTCATAGATTTATTACAGAAACTATGCAAGATTACTTTCAAAGAGACAATGTCAATTTAATTGTTTGTCATATTGGTAGTGGTGCAAGTATTTCTTGTATTAAAGATGGTAAGTGTATAGATACTTCAATGGGATTAACACCACTACCAGGATTAATGATGGGTACTCGTTCAGGAGATATTGATCCGTCAATTATTGAATATATGTGTGAAGAAAAAGGTTTAATACCAGATGAAGTTATTTCGATATTGAATAATGAAAGTGGACTACTTGGAATTGCCGGTGTTAGTGATCAAAGAGATTTAGAAAAATTAGCAGAAAATGGTAATGAAAAAGCTAAACTTGCCTTAGAAATGCAAAAAAAACCAGTAGTAAAATATCTTGCCGACTATTATTTTGAATTAGGTGGCGATGTTGATGCCATTATATTTACAGCTGGTATTGGAGAAAACTCTGCCGGATTTAGAGAAGGTATAGTAAACGCAATTTCAGGTGCAATGAATATAGAACTTAATAAAGAAGTAAATGATAATATAGCAAGTTTTAAAGATAATCATAGCGGTATCATTAGTACTCCTGCTTCAGCTATTCCAGTAATGGTAATTCCAACTGATGAAGAAGCGGTCATTGCTAAAGATACATTTAACTTATGTAATAAAACAGCAAAAAAATTAGTTAAAGAAAATAAATAAAAATATAAGAATATAAGAATAGAGGGGATTATATGGAAAAAGTAAAAACAATAGAAATATTACCAAAATTTGTTGAATATAGTGGAAGAACTTTTAATGTAAAAAATATAGCATATCCTAATCATGCTGAAACATATCATTTTGGGAAATTTATTGAATCAACACATGATCATGATGGAAATTCGGATTATAATGAAGAAAATGGTGTAAATATATATCAAGATGAACAAAATCCACGAATTGGTTATCGTATTTATAAAGGCTTACCACTTTTTTTAGATGACTTTTTCTTTTATGGTGGTTTAGGTGATCCAGAAATTGTTGAAGAATTGATTAAAAGACAACCAAATGTCAAACTAACGGACTTCCCAACTGGTATAGTTTCAATTAACAAACATCCCGTTGGACAAGAAATTCCATTTTATCCTGACCATCAAAGCTTAAGAGAATTTAGTCATAGCATTGCTGATACTGAAGGAAGAGGAACTATCCTTTCTGAAGCTTATTTAAATATACTATTATCATTGCAAGAATTAGAAGAAAA
>CAZTRE010000007.1:28036-44903 GCA_964616405.1 uncultured Mycoplasma sp.
GATGCCATTGAAAAAGTATTAACAATGGGGCAAAAAACAAAAGAATAGAAATGAAGGGAACATTATGACAAAGAAAAAAGCAGTAGAAGAAAAATATATTTCAGAATATATTAAGGATATGTTAAGTGATTATAGATCACAAGATGTTGTGGTGGATAAAGCAAAATATCATCACAATGCAGCATATGAAAAAGCACCACTTATTTGTAAACATGGAATATTAACAATTGAAGATTTAAATAAACAAGGCCTTAGACATGATACCACCGAGCAACTAAAAGTTCTAGATGATATGACTTCTCATGCTAATGGAATAAGCAATGTTTCACTCTCGGTAGCTGGTTTAGATGACCTTTATCGTGATGAATTTGAATGGGAGCCGTTTGGGCCTCAAAATGTCGACTTTTTAGTAAGTAGCGATATAAAAGATGTTGGTAGACATAGTGTACATTATGGTAACGAATTTTTAGTACGCCGAAGTGTTCCACTTGATCAATTACGCGCTGTTGATATCAGATTATTAGAATTACTTGCGCAGGCCGAAATTAAAGATAAATCTAGGTTTACTCCTACTATGGAAAAAGTAGTAGATAATTACAATAATTTAATAGAAACTGCAAAAGCTATGAAAGAAGTTGGTTTAGATATTCCATTAAGGCAGATGCAACAAGGTCAATACACTGGATTATGTATGGAAACATCTCAAGGACCGGCTATGGATATAGATAAGGTAGCAGCAGCTCCTAAAATATTTGTTAAAAAATAAAAATATATTTTTTATAAGTTAAATATAAGAAGACTAGTATTAGTCTTTTTTCTTTTGTCTTTACATAAATCATTATAAAGAGGTGAACTATGTTTTTTAAAAAGATTGATGAACGTATTAAAGTTATTTTTATAATTATTTTATTATTATTTATTTTAATAATAGGTAGGGTATTTTATATTCAAATATTTGATTATGATAAACTAAATAGCTATGCTAAAGATTTATGGAGTAGGGATTTACCCATCGAAGGGGATAGAGGCCTAATATTAGATAGAAATGGTGTTGTATTAGCTGATAATTTAACTACTACTAGCCTAGTTTTAGTTCCAGCTCAAATAAAAGATAAAGAACTTACAACAACAAAATTAGCTGAGATATTAAATGTTGATTATGATGATATGAAAGAACATGTCTATAAACAAACATCTATTGAAAGAGTCCATCCAGAAGGAAGAAGACTACCTTATGATGTTGCTGAGAAGATAACGGATTTAAATATGGATGGAGTTTACTTGGTAAAAGAGGCTAAACGTTACTATCCCTATGGCAATCTCTTATCTCATTCATTAGGTTACGTTGGCATTGATAATCAAGGACTATCAGGATTAGAATTACAATATGATGATTATTTAAAAGGTGAAAGTGGAGCTATTAAATACTTTTCTGATGCTAAAGGAAACAAACTTAATTTATCAGATATTTATGTAGAACCTCAAAGTGGAATGAATATTAATCTAACAATTGATATCAATATTCAACAAGCGATTGAAAGAGAATTAAATAATATTGTTGATATGTTTTCTCCAGATAATGCCTTAGCCATAGTAATGAATCCTAAAACAGGAGAAATTCTTGGAATGGGATCAAGACCCGACTATGATCCAAATAATTATAAGAATTATTCCCAAGAAGTACTTAGTCGTAACTTACCAATTTGGTCATCTTATGAGCCTGGATCAACTTTTAAAGTTGTCACAATGGCTAGTGCTGTTGAAGAAAAAGTTATTGATTTAGAAAAGGATACTTTTTATGATACCGGTAGCGTTAACGTAGAAGGTTCGGTATTAAGATGTTGGAAAGCCGGTGGACATGGTCACCAAACCTTTATGCAGGTCTTACAAAACTCTTGTAACCTAGCGGTAAACTAAGAGATACTTTTAAATGAATCAAAAACTAATAAAGTAAAGTATATGTACACTATAATTTAAAATTGTAAAATTCCCACAAATTTATTGCTAATTTGATAAATTGATAATATAATTAGTACGATTTACAAATATTGAATGGTAAAATCTAGTACAATTTATGATTTGATTGACTATTATTATGAATTATGTTATAATAATGCCGATTTTGAAGTAAGGGGTAATATTTATGGAAGAAATTGATTTAAAAGAAGTATATAGTTATTATAAGTCAAAAATATTTTTAATTTTAATGACTATAAATATCGTTTTAATTGTTGGCAACATTTATACAACATTTATAAGAGTACCAATGTATCAAAGTAATACAACTATAGTTTTGGTAAATGATCAAAAAAGAGAGTATAGTCAAACAGATCAACAATTAAACAAAAATTTAATAGGAACATATAGTCACATAGTGAAAAGCAGGAAAGTTCTTTCTAAAGTAATCGAAAATTTAGATCTTGCTACTGATACTGATACACTAGCTAATAATATTTCGGTATCCGCAATCGAAGGTACTGAAATTATTAAAATAGTAGTTAATAACCAAGATGCCAATCAGGCAAAAGAAATAACTGACGAGGCAGCTAAAATTTTCACGGCAGAAATAAAAAGGCTTTATAATCTAGAAAATATAGAGGTTTTAGATAAAGCGGTTGTATCAACCAGTGCTTACAATGTTAATTTTGTTAAAGATAATGCTATATTTGCATTGGTAGGAATAGTGCTATCATGTACAGTAGTATTTGTTATGTACTATTTTGATACCACTATAAAATCGAGTGAAATAGTTGAAGAAAAATTAGGTTTAACAATACTAGGTGTTGTACCTTGTGAAAGTAGGGATAAGTAGTATGGCAAAAGAAATAGTAATTAATGAACGACCAAAATCAATGTTTTCTGAAGCTATCAAAACAATTCGCACGAATTTAGCTTTTTCAACGCTAGATGAAAATATGAAAATGATTTTAATAACCTCAGCACAAGCAGGAGATGGAAAAAGTTTTATCTCAGCCAATTTAGCAGCAGCTTATGCCCAAGAAGGAAAAAGAGTCTTGATAATTGATTGTGATTTAAGAAAAGGTAGACAGCACGAAATTTTTTGTGTTATGAATTCTCCAAGAAGAGGTTATTCAAATCTCATTTTAAAGTATAGCGAAGATACAAGACTAAGAAGTTATATTTTTACAACAACAAATAAAAATATTGACTTATTACCGACAGGGCCAACTCCACCTAATCCAGTAGAGTTACTAGGATCAGAAAATAATAAACAATTATTAGAGACCCTTAAAGAACAATATGATATTATCATACTAGACTGTCCACCAGTATTAGGACTTAGTGATACATTAATTATGACTAAATATAGTGATGCAAATATTATTGTTGCTTCTAATAAAAAAACTAAGTTTGAAAATTTAGAGAGAACTAAAAAATCCCTTGAACAAGTAAATGCTAAAATTGCCGGTGTAATAATCAATAGAGCATCTGTTAAAGATAATAGTTACTATAGTTATTATTCAAACGATTACTATAGAAATGAGTCAGATGACTAATGAAAGACTTACATTCTCACTTGCTATACGGAATAGATGATGGTTGTAAAACCATAGAAGAAAGTATAGCTATAATTAAACAAGCAAGCAAAGAAGGAGTTACAGACATAATGCTAACTCCACATTATATTAAACATAGTGACTATAACTGTTGTAATAAAGATAAAAAAGAACTATTTGATAAGTTAGTAGCAGAAGTAGAAAAAGAAAAAATAAACATTAATCTATATTTAGGAAATGAAGTATACATTACAGAAGACTTTATAAAATTAATGTTACAAAAAGAGATAACTACTTTAAATAACTCAAAATATTTATTATTAGAATTTTCCCTTAATAATATGCATTATAATGCTAAAAAATTAATTTATAGTCTAATAACAAATGGTTGTGTACCAATAATAGCTCACCCAGAAAGATATAGAATTTTTCAAAGACATCCGGAACATCTAGAAGAATATTTAAGAATGGGGGTTCTACTTCAAGGAAACTATAAAAGTCTCTTTGGAAAATATGGAAAAGATGCAAAAAAATCATTAAAATTATTTTTAGAAAATGATTGGATTACCTTTCTTGGAAGTGATAATCACCATGAAAAAAATTACGATTTAAAAAAGCTTAAAAGAAAATTAAAAAGTATTATTAAAGATGACGAGAAAATAGAAGATTTATTAAGCAACAACTTTGATAAAGTAATAAATGATCAAGAAATAGGTATTAAAAGATATAAAAGTATTGAAGAAGTAAAATAAATAAAGAAAGTAAAAAGAAGTAAGAGGTAGAGGTATGTATAAGTATTTAAAAAGAACACTAGATTTAATAATAGCGATAATATTACTAATTATATTTTTAATTCCAATGACAATTATCGGTATCATAATAAAATTAGATAGTAAAGGCCCGATGTTATTTAAACAAGTAAGAACAGGCAAAGATGGAAAAGAGTTTTATCTATATAAATTTAGAAGTATGGCTATAGATAACGATGTTCACGACTTTAGTGAACAAGATAGACATACTAAGGTTGGTACAGTAATTAGAAAGCTAAGTTTAGATGAATTACCACAAATAATTAATATTCTTAAAGGTGAAATGTCATTTATCGGACCAAGACCATGGATTCCAGACTATTACGAAAGTATGAATGAAATACAAAGACATCGTTGTGATGTCTTACCAGGTATCACAGGACTTGCTCAAGCAAAAGGAAGAAATGGTATTTCAATTTTAAAAAAGATTAATTATGATTTAGAGTATGTAGAAAATTATTCATTACTAGAAGATATCAAAATAATCTTTCTAACAGTAAAAACTGTTCTTTCAAAAGAAGGTGCTGATGCTGGTAAAAGTACAATTCAAACAGAACTTACAACATTAAAAACCCAAGAATTAAATACTAAAGAAATTAACAAGGCGTATGAGCAAGAACTAAATCAAATAGCATAGGGGGAGTAGATTATGAAAAAGGTTTTATTTACCGCAACAGTAGACTCTCACATTCTTGCCTTTCATATTCCTTTTTTAAAATTATTTAAAGAAAAAGGTTATGAGGTCCATGTTGCGACTAATGGTGATGAAGAAATACCATATTGTGATAAAAAAATAAAAATTTCTTTTGAAAGAAGTCCATTTAAATTAAATAATTTAAAGGCTATAAAAGAGTTAAAAAAAGTAATTGATGAAGAAAATTATGACATTATTCATACTCATACACCAATGGGAAGTGTTGTCACAAGACTTGCTGCAAAAGAAGCTAGAAGAAGAGGTACAAGAGTTATATATACTGCTCATGGTTTTCATTTCTTTAAAGGAGCGCCATTTCTTAATTGGGCCCTTTTCTACCCAGTAGAAAAGTATCTGTCTAAATATACAGATACTTTAATCCTTATCAATAAAGAAGATTATGAGTTGGCTAAGAAGAGATTCAAAAAATGTAAAGATATTGAGTATGTTCCAGGAGTAGGGATAGATGAAGAAAAATTCAACTTCAAAATGACTAAAAAAGAAAAGTCTGATCTTAGAAAATCCCTAGGTTTAACAGATAAAGACTTTGTTATGATATATCCTGCGGAATTATCAAGTCGTAAAAGACAAATATGGTTAATTAAGACATTAAAGGAAGTACTTAAAGAACACAATGATATTCATTTATTATTACCTGGAAGAGATAGTTTGAATAGAAAATGTCAAAAGCTAGTTAAAAAACTAAATTTAGAAGAACAGATTCATTTCATAGGTTTTAGAAAAGATATTCCAGAGTTATTAAAAATATCAGACTTAGCAGTTTCATCTGCAAGACAAGAAGGATTGCCAGTAAATATAATGGAAGCAATGTATGTAGGTTTACCTATTGTAGCATCTAATTGTAGAGGCAATAGAGACCTAGTTCAAGATAATATCAATGGTTATTTAATTAATTTGAATGATCAAGATAAATTTGAACAATGTATAAGAACAATTTATCAAGCAAAAAAAAGTGACATCTATTTTGGTAAAAAAAGTAAAAATATTATTAAAGACTATGTATTAGATAAGCTTTTGATTATGATGAATGAAATATATTTTAATAAGATGAAAACACTTGCGATTATTACTTCAGGATTTTTACCAGTACCGGCCTCTAAAGGCGGTGCAGCAGAAAATCTAGTTGATACATTAATTAAACAAAATGAAGTTTTTCAACGAATGAAATTTGTTATCTTCTCTGTTTATGATGATATGGCAGAAAACATGAGCAAAAATTTTATATATTCTGATTTTGTATTTATAAAAATCTCCTGGCTATCACACTTCATAGATGAATTTAATTATTTTATTATAGATAAAATAATTAAAAATAAAAATAGTAGAAAATTTAGATATGTATTACAACGATTTGAATTTTTTTATAAATGCAGCAAATATTTAAAAAATAATAACTATGACAAAGTATTACTTGAAAATCACTCAATTATGTATTTAACATTAAAATTTAAAAAAAATTATAAGAGATACAAGGATAGATATTTTTATCATTGCCATAATGTTATTCCAAGCAAGTATGGAATGGAAGAAATAATTTCAAATACAAAAAAAGTAATTAGTGTTAGTGATTTTAGAAATAAATACATTAGTGATTTTTTTGGAATAGATTCTAAAAAATGTTCTGTTGTCTTAAATTGTTGTAGCAATGATGTGTTAAAAGAAACTACTAAAAAGGAACAAAATGAATTAAAGGAAAGATATAATTTAAATAAAGATAAAATTATTTTATATGTAGGTAGAGTTGATAAAGATAAAGGAACGTTAGAATTAATTAAAGCATGTAATAAAATTAAACAAAATGATTTTAAATTATTGATTGTTGGAGCACCTATCTTTGATACTGGAATAACAACAGACTATGAGTCGATAGTAAAAAAAGAAATACAGAAAAATAATAATGTTGTAATGACCGGATATGTCAAGCATAATGAATTATATAAATATTATTCAATTGCAGATGTTGTTGTTATCCCTTCACAAATAGACGACTCAGCACCTCTTGTTTTGATTGAAAGCATCTCCAATGGCAAGCCTGTTATTGCATCAAATTGTGGCGGTATTCCTGAATATGTAGATGATGAGTGTGCAAGATTAGTAGATTGGGGAGAAACGTATATTGAGGATCTGTCAAAAGCTATAAGTGAAGTCCTATATAACGAAAATTTAAAGGAAAAAATGGGAAAAGCAAGCAAAGAGAGAGCTAAGTTATATAGTGAAGAACGATATTATAATGAATTTATTAAAAATATTGTTGAATAGAAGGTGATTTTCATGAGAAAAGGGAAAATTAAAATAGAACCTTGTCTATTTTACCTTTCATATTTTATATTTTCCTTATATGCCTATGTTGGATCAATTGAATCTTTCAATGCACCTTTAAAGTATTTGACGAATATTTCAATGGCTATCATAATTTTAGAGTTTATTATACAATTAAAAAAATATAAATATAAAGAGCTTTTTATAATCATATTTTTGTTAATTTTATCTTTTATTTATGTTATTTATTCTAACAACTATTTAATGCTAAAATTTGTATTAATAGTTATTGCAGCCAAAAATATTAGTGCTAATAAATTAATATCATATGACGCAAAACTCAGAGTATTTCTTTTAATCGTAATGTGTATACTATTTGCCACAGGTATTTCAAGTGATAATATATCTTATTTTGATGGCAAAATTAGGCATAGTATGGGGTTTACAAATCCCAATGTATTTGGTTATCATATATTAATATTGTGTATAGAGTTAATATATTTAAATAGAAGCAAATTAAATATCTTTAAAATAATTTTGTTTTCATTGCTTTCGTTTTGTTCTTATCTTTATTCAGGTAGTAGAACAGCTATGTTACTTTATGTTGTGCTATTAGCCCTTTTTCTTATGTACAAACATAAAAAAAATATATATGAAAAAAAAATGGTGAAAAAAATTATTATATATAGCCCAATAATTACTTCAATTTTAATTTATGTTATGTTTTCTTTATATAAGAAAAATTATCCAATTGGTATAGAATTTGATAAATTATTATCCGGAAGATTATTTAATATTGACTTTTTTTCTTCGAGATTTCCAGTGAATTTTTTTGGTAGCGATATTGCTATTGCCCATAAGTCATGCGATACAGCAAATGTATATATGCTATACGCCTTTGGACTTTCCGGATTTTTACTATACAATTTAGGAATTAAAAAATTGTTTGACAAGCTGTATGCATTAAAACAATATCCTTTAATAATCATAATGTTTGTATTCGTAATTTATGGTATTAGTGAAAAATTATGGCTTTTCGCAGATTGTAATTTATTATTAGTAATAATTTTTAAATATCTGTTCTTTGATGAAAAAGGATGTGAAACAAATGAGTGATTATTTGATAAGTATCATCGTTCCTGTTTATAATGTTGAAAATCAGATAGAGCGATGTATTAAATCTTTACTATCTCAAACTTATAAGAATATTGAGATTATTTTGATTGATGATGGTTCGACTGATAATTCTTATAATATATGCAGCAAGTATGCAGATATTGATAAACGTATAAAACTTATTCATCAAGAAAATTCGGGAGTTAGTAAAGCAAGAAATACAGGAATAGAAATTTGCAAGGGTGATTACATAGGATTTGTTGATTCAGACGATTATATTGAGCCAACAATGTATAATACTTTACTAAAAAAAATGCTATTAACAAACAGTAAATTAGGCATTTGCAATTATTATTATGAAACGCCCAGTGCCAAGAAAATAAAAAACTATCATCATTGTGATGAGACTTTTAGCAGTCAATTTTTACCAAAATATATGATTACTTTTTTTTCTATTAATGGATATTTATGTAACAAGTTATATAAACGGGATTTAATTATTAAAAATGATAAAAAAGTGTTACTACCATCCGAAATCAAAATACTTGAGGATAATATGTATAATTATGAAATATATAATTTAAATGAAGAATTTAACTGCGTATATACCGATGAAGTGTTGTATCATTATGTTCAATATAAAAATAGTGCTTTTAATAAAAAGTATAATTTAGATAAATTACAATATTTTGTAGTAAGAAATAGACAAATTGAAATATTGGAAAATAAAGGATTGAATGCCGATTTTCTCAAAGCTGATTACATTTTTAATTTTACAAAAGATCAATTCAAAATTAAATATTTAAAGCTTGAACTTAACTCTGATTATCAAGAGTTAGAGAAAAAAAATAATGAATATCTAAACACAATAAAAATTGAAAACCTAGAAAAGAGGATGAAATTAAAGCATATCATATGTAAACGTTTTCCATTTTTACTTTATTTAATTATTATCATAAAGAAAGAAAATTTATAAAGGAGAAACAAAAATGAAAAAAAATTCATTACTTTCAATCATTATCCCGATTTATAACGGAGAAAAATACTTAGAAGATTGTCTTGAAAGTATTCTTAAAGCAAAAAGTGATAATTTTGAAGTTATTATAATAAATGATGGTTCTACAGACAAATCATATGATATCTGTGAAAGATTTTCTAAAAAAGATTCAAGAGTCAAAGTGATCACTCAAGAAAACGCTGGCGTGAGTATAGCAAGAAATAATGGTATAAAGCATTCAAAATCTGATTATATAATGTTTGTTGATTCGGATGATATTTTATGTGTGGATTGGGAATCAATATTAAAAGAACTTGAAGGGGATGATTTTTACTTTTTTTCTACCAAACTTAATCCAGCAGCATCGAAGAAAGATTTACTTCTCTATATTGTTGGAAATAATACAGAAAAAATATGTTTTGCAGCACCATTTTCTAAGATTTTTAAAAGAGAATTCTTGATTGAGAACAAAATTTTATTTGATTATCGATTGATAAATGGTGAAGATATGCTTTTTAATATAAACTGTGTTATTAAGTGTAAAAACTATAAAATAATAAAAAAATCGTTCTATAATTATAGAAATTTTATTGGTAGTGCAACCAAAAGATTTGATAATAGAATATTTGAATCTGATTTAGCATTCCAAAATTCGTTAAAAAGTGCACTATCCAATAGTTTTCTTGAAAAAAGAGACCAAGAGGAGATTTGCCTATATTGTTTACAAATGGCAATTTATGTTCTGAGTCAGAGAATTGCATATATTAACAATTTTCAAAATGCTAATGCATTATATTCCAAAATTTATGTAGAGCCATATTTAAGTGCTACTCAAGAAAAAATTGTAATCGATAAAAAATATCATTTGTTTTTATTTTTATATAAGAAAAGATTTATTCATATGCTCTATTTACTTTCAAAAACTAGGATGAAAATAAAATCAAATAAAAAGGTTGAATATTATTTTACAAACATTTAGGAGGCCTATATGAAACATAAAAAAATTGGTATTATAACATTTCATAATTCATATAATTGCGGTTCCATGTTGGAGTCCTTTGCTATTCAAGAAATCATTAGGAAGTTCGGTGGCAATCCAGAAATAATCAATTTTTCAAATGAGGGGCAACAAAAACTATATGGGGTGCTATTTGAAAATAGTTCCGTAAAAAACATTATAAAAAATATACTGTTGTTGCCGGCTAGAAAAAAAATCATTATCAATAATCAAAAATATGAAGAATTTAAAAATAATAATTTTAATTTATCCGATAATTATAGTGATATAACTGAATTAAATGATAAAAAATATTCTGTTGTAGTTGCGGGAAGTGACCAAATTTGGAATATTACAATTGCTGATGGGGACGATGCTTATTTTTTACCATGGGTTAAGAAAGCAAAAAAAATAGCTTACGCCCCAAGTTTTGGAGCAAAAAATATACTTGAAAATACAAACAATATAGAGAAATACAAAAAAATGATCAACGATTTTGACGCTTTGTCCATAAGAGAAAATAATGGTAAAAAATGGATTAAAGATTTATGCGATAAAGATGTTGATGTTTTATTAGACCCAACTCTTTTACTTGAAAAAAAAGACTATGAAAAGCTTGAAGATAGTAGTATTAAAATAGATAGTAAATATATTTTCTTTTATTCACCATCCTTTGATAGAAATATATGTAAATATGTAAAGAAGATAGCCGATAAATATAACTTGAAAGTTATTACATGGAGTACTAAGTCTTACTATATAAAGATGATTAAATCATTTGGCTTTATTTTACCAGAATATGAAAGCCCATCTGTTTATTTAACATTAATTAAAAATGCAGAGCTAGTTATCACAACTTCATATCATGGAACTATTTTTTCAACGATTTATAGGAAAAAATTTATTGTTGTAAAAAATGGTGGAATGTATGGAAATGATGATAGAGTTAAAACTCTTTTAGCACAACTTAATATGGAAAAACAGTTAATTCCATATACATTTGATAATAACTATAATTATTTAGGTGAAGTTGATTACTCCCAGTATGATAAAAAATTACCTAAACTAAAGAAAAAATCACTTGATTTTATAAAAGAAAATATCTTTGATAATAAAAAGTAGGTGTTTACTATGAAAAGTACTAATAAAAATTTCTTATACAATTTAATTTATCAGATATTTATTTTTATTATTCCGTTAATCACGATACCATATATTTCAAGAGTGCTAGGTGTTGATAATGTTGGAATATATTCTTACACATACTCAATAGTTAATTATTTTATGCTAGCTTCGATGTTAGGAATTAATAACTATGGATCTAGGGAAATAGCTAAAAGTTCTTATGATAAAGAAAAAAAATCAAAGACCTTTTTTTCGATTTACTATTTGCAGTTATTTTGTACAATATTAATGTGCGCTTTATTTATTATCTTTTACTATCTATATGACTATAAATATAATGTCGTATTATTAATTCAGATGCTATATTTATTTTCTTGTGCTTTTGATATTAACTGGTATTTCTTTGGCGTTGAAAAATTTAAAATTACCATTTCAAGAAATATTATTATTAAGCTATTGTCACTTGTTTTTATATTTGCATTTGTTAAGACCAAGAATGATTTATGGATTTATACTCTAATATTATCCTGTTCAACATTAATTAGTCAGGTATATTTATGGCTTTTTATGAAAAAAGAAGTTAATTTGACACAGGTGACATTAAAAGAGATTTTTTCGCATCTACCAAAATGTTTAACACTATTTATTCCGGTTTTAGCGTATAGTATATATAGAGTAATGGATAAGACAATGCTTGGTTCTATTTCTAATACTATTCAGCTTGGAAATTATGAAAGTGCTGAAAAAATTATAAATATTCCATTGAGTATAATAACTGCATTAGGAACCGTTATGCTTCCACATATGTCTAAAGCCAAAGAAAATGAATTTAATGAAAAAATTAAAAATACATTTAAACTATGTTTCTTTATATTATTTCCTATCTTTGTTGGGCTATTTATTGTAGCAGATGACTTTTCGACAGTTTTCTTTGGTAAGGAGTTTATTTATACTTCTAATATAATTAGAATTTTATTAGTTACAATTTTGTTCTCTGGTATTACTAATGTTGTTAGGAACAATTATTTGATTCCAAAGGCAAAAGATTCTATTTATGTTAAATCAACAATATATGGTGCAATAGTAAATTTTATTTTAAATTTGATTTTTATTAGCAAGTTTGGTGCCTATGGGGCTTGTATTGGTACAATATGTGCCGAATTTACAGTTATGTTCTATCAGGTTTTTAGAACAAGGAATACAATTGATTACATCGGATGTTTTAAACAAATCTTTCCATTTTTAATTAAGGCATTGATTATGGGTGTATTGATATTTATTGTAGGACTTTTTATTTGTAATTCATTAGTCAAGTTAATAGTCCAGATATCTCTTGCTGTAGTAGTATACTTTAGCTTAAATAGAAAATATATTTTTTGTGATTTTTTTGGTAAAAAAATTTAAAAATCCACCATCTTAAATATATGGGTAAAAGAAAGAATTATTACTAATGCTATGAATTTAATAATTAAAAAACAAACAGACGAAATAAAAGAAAAAGCCATAAAAGATATGTTTAATATAGGATAATAACGAAAGCAAAAAGTAGCTTTTGTTATTTTTTATATTTTGTATTAGTAAAATATTAAAATTATATAAAAATAGTTGACTAAGTAGATTACAAATATTATTATAGATAATTAAATAGAGGAGATAATATGAAAAAAGCCCTAAAAAAAGCACTTCACTTTATAAAAGCTAAATGTAAAAACGCAAAGGAAAAATATGAAATAAAACATATTAAAAAGAATACTATTTTACCAATGGCACCAATTATTATTAATGGAGAACATATAAATGAATATTTAAAAAGAATCCATGCTGCTATTAAAAATAAAGAATTAAATAATATTTCTATTACAGGTAATTATGGTACTGGTAAAAGTTCTTTAATCAAAACATACCTAAAGAAACTAGGCTATAGGAAAACTCAATATGTAAAAATAAATATTGCTTCATACTTTGAAGCAGAAGAAACATTAAATCAAACAAAAGATAAAAATCAAAATGAAGACCAAACTCAAAATGATTCAAAGTTTGATTCTAAAGAATCAGGAAACAACAAAAGACTAGAAAGAAGCGAGATTGAATTAGTAAACAATATTGAGATTGCTATTCTAAGACAATTGTTATTTAGAAATACTAATGAAGAGATGCCAGATAGTAATATTAAAAGGGTTACACAAAAGCAAAGGAAACAATTTAATGTATTTACAATTGGTTATCTAGTATATTTTTGTTTTATAAAACTATTTATTAATTATTATGAGAATAATACAACAATGTTAAAATTCTCAATGATTGATTATTTGACCAAATATAATAGTATAACCATTGATATTATTTCTAAAATAATTGTAATAATATTGGTAGTATTTTTATTTATTTCGTTCATTAATGTAATTAATCTGATAGTTAATGCAATATTTTATGGGATTAAATCAATAAGAATTAATTTCCATTCCAATGAATTGACTCTTGAACATGATGATGAATTGGCATTCAGTAAAAACTTAAGAGAAATAATTATGTTTTTTACATATAATCACAAATGTAAATTGGTTGTTTTTGAAGATATAGATCGTTTTCCAAATGATGTAACGTTAAAATTAGTTGAGGAATTAAAACAACTAAATCTAGAAATAAACAATTCAAATTCAGTATCACAAAATGTGACGTTTATATATTCATTTAAAGATAGTATATTTGATAAAATTGAAGATAAAAGTAAATTTTATGATTATAATATTTCTGTTATGCCAGTATCCAGTTATTATAATTCTGGAGAAAACTTAAATGATTTATTAACTCAATGTAAGGTAACCAATTATCCGAGTGAAAATATTTTGGATATTTTATCTAATAAAATTACGGATATAAGAACATTAATTACAATAATCAACGATTATAATCTCTTTTGCGACGTTTTAAAAACAGATCAATATGACAAAGTATTTGGAATTTCTATCGTTAAAAATTTTTATTTTAAAGAATATGAAAATATACTGACACATGACAATTTTATAGATGAAAAGTTTAAAAGTATAGATAATAAAAGAAAAGAAATAATAGAAAAAATTAAACAAAAAAATCAAAAATTAACTACAAAGAAAGAAAATATAGAATCAGAAATCACAAAAAGTATGAGAGAAACAAAACAATTATTTTGGCTTAATTGTATTTCTAGCGATTTGGATTATTATAGCTATGTACGTGATAGAAAAAGTGGAAATACATATAATTATAAATCTTTTATAAGTAATAACTTTGATATTGAACTTTTAAGAGAAAATAAATTAATAAAAAGCAATGGCGAAGAAATTAATTATGATTATTTTGGAGGAAAGGACATCTTTCTAGAAAGACTAGAAGATACAAAAGAGAACAGAATTAAAAAAATTCAAAGTGAGATATTAGATAATAATATAAAAATAAATATGTTTGAAATAATGAATGATGCTGAAGTTTATAGAGAATATGTGCAGGGTGCTAAAGATTATGATTTGCTTGACGAATTAATAGCAAACTCATACATAGAGAGAGATTATGTTGATTATATAACGGCTCCATCATCATCAGGATTAACTGGAGCTGATAATAAATTTATTTTTGATGTAAAACATAAATCATATAGTTTTGAGACGCCTATTTCACATCCAGAATTAGCAGTTAAACGATTAAAAAATAATTTTGATAGTCCATATATACTTAACTTGAATATGTTGGAGTATATAAAAGATAAAGAATATATAAAAATTGTGGCAAATCAATATAAACGACTTGATAGCGATAAAATTCAATTTTTAAAATTATTAAAAACAAAAAAGTTTCATTTGTTTAATGATTTTATCAAGACTATTTTAGATATGAAAATAGATTTATGGGATCAGGTTAACGACATTGCTGATAGCGAATATATAGAAATGATTTTTGAGGCAATCATTTATACCGACAATGGTATTAGTTATGTAGATAACTATAAAAGCTTTATAAACTATGCAAATTTATATTTTAATAATAAAGAATCAGCTTATTTCTTTCCAACATTATTATCACCAACAGTTCAAAATAATATTATGAAATATCTAAAACATAAAATTAGAATCAATGATATATCAAACTTACCTGACATTATTAAATCGTTCGTTTTGAATTCAGGTTCATATGAATTTAATAATACAAATATAAAAGCGCTTCTTGATTTTATTCCAGATAATTTAGACTCTGTGAGTGTAACAATGCTTCATAATGGTAAAATACATTTAAAAAATATAGAAGAAAATTTTCAAACATTTTTTGATGAATACTATAATGAAAATGATGTTAAAATTAACAATATTGATATAATAAAAAATATCTTAAAACAAGATTTGACAATAACAGCTAAGAAAGAGATTTATAAAAGGGAAATATTTCAGCTTAAACTTGATGATATTGAAGAAGAATTATATCCGTGGGCAATTAAGTTTAATCATATTATTCCTAGTTGGACATCCGTTTTTAAAGTAAAAGATAAAATAGAAGAACATTCAGTATACCAATACATCTATAAAAATAAAGATATCCTATTTAATAAAAATTTATTAGAAAAAGAATATCGAGCTTTTGAGAATCAATTTGTTTTTATTGGATATATATTGAACAATTTATTCTTAAACAAATATTATCAAGAGGCTCAAAATATAAATGATTGTATACTATCAAAGTATGAGCATAAATACGGCTTTATTGGCAGTTTCTGTAATAAAGCAATTGAAACATTATGTAAATGGGATAAATTAGATTATAAGCTTACGACTTTTAAAAAAATATATAAAATGAATCTTGAATTAGCACAAGAATACTTAAATAATTGGACAAATAATAGTCATAATCATTTGGAAATTTATAAGAAATTAAAATGTAATAACAAATATGTTGTTATGCTATTACAATCAGAGGGTTTATCAAATGAAGAGCGTATTGAATATATTATAAAAGAGAAAGCCACCACAGAAATTACAAAAAAATTAATTAGAAGTGCATTTCCAACTAATACAAATATAGAAATAAAATATAGAGGAACATATAAAATTCATATTTTTGAAAATGATGAATTAGCTTCTATGTTTTCTAATTGCCATATTACTAATAAAACAATTACTTTTTCACTTAAGTAACAGTAAAAGAGAGAAATTTAATTTATTTTCGCATAACTATATGAAAGAACCATTAATATATAATAATATTTAAAATAATGGTTCTTTTTTTCTATAAAAGTTGAAACTTGTATTTTTATATACTTTGTAAATGTAATCTTTTAATTTTGTTTAGATTAATTAATCAGATTAG
>CAZTRE010000008.1:0-19516 GCA_964616405.1 uncultured Mycoplasma sp.
AATACCCGATTCACAATGTTTATAAAAATCTAAAACATTTAAATGAAATTTGGGTTTCTTATAATTATATATATAAAGATTATCTTTATTATAATTATTATTTAGTTCATACTTAATAAATTTACTTCTTACATCAACTAATAAATCTTTTAAAGAGCAATATTCATGTATACCTTTAAATCTTTCCCACGAATGTTCAAACCAATAATATTTATTATTTTTTTCAAAAGTCAAAAATGTATGAGTAGGACATTTATCATTATCATAATGAACTATAAAATATGTTTTAATATTCCAAGCATTTCCTTTAAAATAATATCTTTCTAATTCTACTTGATCCCAACATACCCCAACTTTATTTTTTATAATTTCTTTAGGACTTTGTAATATATAATTTTTCGAATAAGAACTATCAACTATATTATGCTTCTTACCTTGTTTATCTATCCAACCATACTCTATATTTTCCATTAGTTGCATAATTTCAAATTCGCTATAATAATCCCAAATATTAAGTTGACCTTTTGCTTTGATAGGTTTAATGGTTTCAACATCTTTTAGTATCCAAGCATATCTTCCTTCCTTATATTCTCCACAAATATATTCTTGATAATTATTCTTTTTCATATTTTCTACAAACTCTTTCGTCATATAAACACAATCTACTAAATTGCATTTACAAATAATATATCCAAAGTTCATTTTCTTATTTTCAACTAAAGACATCAAATCTTTATCCTCTAGATCATTTTTAGCTGGTTGAGTCATACTCGCATGAATATATAGTTCTCCCCTATAATTTGTTTTCCAACTTCTAGTTTCGATTAGTTTCTTTTTTTCATATATCAAAGTTGCAAAAGGTTCTGTCAAACTCAATATTTTCATAAAAATCACCTATTAATATTATATCATACAAAAAGACATTTCTTGTTAAATGCCTTTAAATATGTATATATTCTCCTTAACTTATTTAATCTATACCAAATTCTCACACTTGCATATTTCTTTTTGATAGACTACTCCTAAATACATGCATTAAGTAGTGAAATTATACTTATAAAATCATTTTCACTTAATTTTTCAACAAATTTCAAATTTATGATTTCATAATCTATACTTCGGATATATTCACATAAAACAGAACCATGTACATTCTTAGTATCTTTTAGCTTATAATGAGTTGGGAATTCATTCTCATTCGATGTAATTGGACATACCATTACCATTTTCGTATGTTGATTAAAAACATTAGTACTAATAACAACCGCCTGTCTAAAACCCTTTTGTTCATGACCAATTGTAGGATTAAAATCTAAAAAAACAACATCACCTTGTTCTGGAATATATTTTTTCACCATATTTCTCTCCCAATATTCTCATCCCAAGAAAAATCTTTTGCTAAATTTTTACCATGATACTCCCTAAATCTCTCTTCTAAGGAGATCCTTTTTTCTTTGGAATACTGATAATTATTTTATCATCTTCTTGTTCAATATTTAATATATCATTAATTTTAATATTTAAAGATTTTAAAATACTACTCGGAATTCTAACCCCATCGGAATTTCCCCATTTTTGTAGTCTTGCTTCCATATAAATCATCTCCAGTTATTTATAGCATATACAATGTTTATACATTTTGCCAAATATATTTCCATTTTAATATAACTTTTCTAATAAGTATTACTAAACGTTACTTTAATATTTATCGTTTTATCCTCAAATATCTCAATTCTATTAATTAAATTAATTATTAACTCTCTACTAAAATCTTTCATATCTAAAAAATCATTAATACATTTTTCAATTCTTTTATTTTTCTCTTCAATACTAGAATTACAATTATTACAATTATTTAACTTTATTAACTTATCTTGCTTATTATTTAAATCATTTTCTAATATAATTTTTACTCTCTTAAATTGATCTTCACTAATTACTTTATTAAGCTTATCAAGATAAATATTATCTAAATTATTCTTAATTTGCTTTATTTCAGTTTCCAATATTTTTAGTTCCTCAACTTCATCATTACACTTATTAAAATTATTTTTTAATATTTCCTTTTTTATCTTTTCTTTATCAACAAGCTCTAAGAAAACTACTCTTAAATTATTTAAAATAGTCTGTTCTAACTTATCATAATTATTAGAATGCATCGTACATAGCCCTTGTTTTCTATAAGTCCGATAATAGTTACAAATAGTATAACAATTACTATCCCTTTTCCTTCTAGGTTGGGCACTTATTCTATGACCACAATCTCCACAATAAAGTAACCCATCTAATAAATGAACCTCTTTTTTTTCCACTCTTCCTACATTTTTAGGTATTTTTCTTTGAACCTCATAAAAAGTATCTCTATCAATAATTGCCTCATGCGTTCCCTCAACCACAATATAATCTCTTAGACTATTTTTAACTACTTTTTTTACTTTATAATTAACCTTATTTCTTTTATTTTGTACCATATCCCCAATGTATATTTGATTAGTCAAAATATCTCTTATGGTTTTGGGATGCCATTCTCCATATTTTAAATTATAATTATTCCTCCATTCAAAATTATAATATTGGGCAGGTGTCTTTACTCTTTCATCTGTTAATAACTTTGCTATTTTATAAAAAGATAAACCCTCCATACATAAATTAAATATTCTTTTCACAACATTTGCTTGTTCTACATTTACTACTAAATGATTTTTATTATCTTTATCCTGATTATATCCAAATGGGGCTCTTCCTCCTACCCATTTTCCTTCTTTCATCTTTGCCCTTAAACTAGATTTTATCTTTTTAGAAATATCCTTAGCATACATATCATTCATTATTGCTTTAAATGGGGCAATATCATTATTAGAACTATCTAGAAAAGTATCTATATTATCAGTAACGGCAATATATCTAACATTATGTTCTGGAAAATATTTTTCAATTAAATTACCTGTTCCAATATAATCTCTACCAAGTCTCGACATATCCTTAGTAATAACCATATTTATTTTACCTAACTCTATATCATTTAATAATCTATTAAAATTCGGTCTATCAAAATTAGTTCCTGAATATCCATCATCAATATAGGTATCATATATTTTCAAGTTATTTTCTTTTACATATTGAAGTAATAAACTTTTTTGATTAGTAATACTTTCACTCAGCTCTTGCTTATCATCATCTTCCCTAGATAATCTTATATATAAACCAACACAATAATCTTTAGTATTTCTTATCAAATTATTAATCAATTAATATCACCTTTTTTACATATAGAAATACTAGTATCATCAGAAAAACAATTTATTTCATAATCACTTAAAATTTTCTTCATTAAAACTTTAATTAAAATTTCATCTATATTAGCTTCATTATCATAAATAATATTTACCTTATAAGTATCCATAAATTTAATCTCCTCACTTAAATTTATTTCTTCCAAACATCTTTTAGTATTTTAATTTACTTAAACTAATTCATTAAACAAAAAAACAACCACGTTTTTGGTTGTTTCTCTTTATATTATTCACTTTCATTAATTATTATCGCTTGCCTCTTGACTTTTTTTCTGATAAACTTTGGCGCATAATGGAACTTTTCTTGTACCTTTACCAGGTATCACAACATCTTCTAAATTTTCATAAATACTATATGTTTTAATTCCATATTTTTTATATTCTTCTGGTGTTAATTCCTTAAATGCCGGACATGGCAAGATTGTTCCATCATACTTAATATCTAACTTCTCAAGTCCTGCATTACACTTATGGCTATCTTCCCCTTGTAAAGGAATACCAAGTCTAATATTACCACTAAATACCGTATCTTTTTTCTTCAACAATTCAAAAAACTCTTTTCTTTCAGAATCACTAAGTTCCAAAGATTCTCTGTTTAAATAGCCTCTGCCTTGAGGAACAAAATTCAAAATACTTACGTTTTTAATACCCACAATTTCAAGCATTTCTAATATATCTAATATTTCCAAATAATTAGGTTTCATTGGTACAAAGTGCACATCTACACTTAATCCTACAACCACAGCATTAAGAAGTGAGTCTAGTAAAGCCACTCGCATATTTTCACTTCTTCCCATTAAATAAGCATCTATTGCCGCTTCATAACCTTGATAATCAAAAACAATTTTATCAAGACCAATCGACTTGAGTTTTTTTAATTCAGTCTTAGTTATTTCCGAAAACTTAGAAGGCTGTAAAAAATTATCATAATAATGTTCAATATTCTTAATTAACCACTTATTCCAAGGTTCACATTTACGTACCTTAAGAATATTTTTTTGCATTTTATCTTCATAATATGCCATTTCTTCAGCACTTAATCCATCTCGATACTTAACTCCACTTGTAAAAATAACTGTTCTAATTCCTTTTCCTTTAGCATACCTAACCATTTCAAACAAATCCGGATGTAAAAAAGGTTCTCCTCCAGACAAAGATAATTCTTCAATCCCACCTGTTTTTATAAAATAATCAATTACTCGTTTAAAATCATCTAAATTTATTATTTTATTCTTTGTTATACAAGAATTTGAAGAACAAAATTTACAATTATTTGGACATTTCTCTATTATTTCAAAACATAAATCTTTAACCATTTCCCAAACCTCTAACAAGTTAATTATATCAAAAAAAAGAATATATTACTACGTGTGTAAAAAAACAACCAAGTTTTTTGGTTGTTTTTTATTCCATTTCATTATTACTAATACTTGCAAAAGTTCTATTTCTAAGTTCTTGATACAATGCACATTTGTTAAATACATCTTCATTAGTTCCTTTAGAAATAACTTTTCCCTTATCAAGGACAATTACTCTATCAGCTATCATCATCATTTCCGGTTTATGAGTTACCATAATAATAGTATGATCTTGTTTTAAATCTTTTAAAATTTCACTTATTTGCGTAGTTGTATTTGGATCAATATTACTTGTAACTTCATCTAATAATAGTATCTCTGCCTGTGTTAATAATGATCTAGCAATTGCTAAAAGTTGTTTTTGTCCATCTGAAAACAAATGTCCTTCTTCACCAATTATCGTATTATAACCTTTTGGTAAACTTTCAATAAAATCATGTATTCCTACTCTTTTACATACTTCAATTTGATTTTTAACATTAGAATCTACTAATGATAAATTATCTTTTATACTCATCTCAAATACAAATGGTTTTTGAAATACTCCCGAAACATTCGATGCATAAACATTTGATGAATAATTATATATATTTTCTCCATCTATTAGGATTTCACCAGATTTAATTCTACTTAATCTATACAATAAATTAACAATTGTAGTTTTTCCGCTTCCACTATGACCTACAATAGCATTTATTTCATTTGGATACAATTTAAACGTTGCCTTATCTAATATCTTATTTTTACCAACTTCATAGAAAACATTTTTAAACTCAACTTTGCCATTTATATAATCATTATCAATGTCTCCAAAATCAAAACCTTTTTGTGATGTATAATCGAGAATTGTTTTAATTCTATTAACTCTTACCCCATAATTACTTAAATTAAGTAAGTTCTCTAACATTAAATCCGTACAAGTAATTGTCATTTCAAAATAACTTATTAATAAAACCAATTTATCTAATGTCATCTTACCATTTATAACTAAATAAGCTAAATATATATACAACAAAATTTTACCAATATAAACTATAAATGGGATCTGACAATATCTTTTCGTTAAATTATCCCTTTTTCCTCTATATTGAATCTTCCATCTTTTTCTTGTTTTATCTAAATTAACATTCAATTGAGGCATAAGGTTCAAAGTTTTAACTTGCTTCAAATTTGTAAGCATTTGATTTAAAATATCAACAATTTTATCTTCGTATTTTCTAGTACCTTCATAATATCGTGAAACTTTTTTAGAATTATCATTCATAAGTTTTAAATATAAAATATCTAAAACTAAGACAAAAGATGCCACAATTACATTGTAATACATAAATATTAAAAAGATTATTAATAACTTAACTATACTCATTGTCGCTTTAACAGCACAATCTATTACATCAACTAAATATCTTATATCATCACTACATGTTTCTATTATTTTACCTTTAGATATTTTTTCAAATATTACATCATTATTTGCCACTTTTTCAAATAGCAACTTTTGAACCTCTAAATGATAATAGTCAGCTAAAACTGTATAAGTATAATAATTCCAATGTAAAGATCCGAAATACATTAAATAAAATATTATATATAAAAATACGTAAAGCCAAATTCCATTAAAATTATTAGAGGTTACCATTGCAATTATACCAGCTGTCGCAATAGGTGGAAGAAGACTAGATATATTATTTAACCCAGAACTTATAAACATCTGGATAACAATCCAAGTCTTCTTGTTTGCTATTCTTAAAAGTGTTTTAAAGGTATCAAAATATCTCTTCATAATTTTCCTATTACTTTATATCCTTCTCATATTCTACATCTGATACTTCGTATTTTCTTTTACTAGATATAGCTCCAAGAATTTTAGTTGAACTCCAACCTAAAAGTGCTAATAAGAAGAAATATATAACTCCAAAAATTGTAAAGTCAGGGGCACTCTCTGTAAGTAATCCAATTATAGATGCTCCTGCACCCATTGAAGTTACAATAGTTAAGCTATCTACAGATTTACTAGTAACATCAGATTTAATTCCATCAAACAACTTTTGAGCAGATGCAACATAATTCTTTGTCATATCCCATAAGTATTTTATATAATCTAACGTATCTCTTAATGTTTCATATCTATATCCAGATATCGCTAAGAATTCTGCAAGTTCATCATCACTTTTAGCAATTTTTTCTCTTGTTGATATATATGTACTCATTTGTTTAATTCTAGCATCTATTAAGTTAATTGTTTTCGCATATCCTTCCAACTTTGAAGCAAACTTAACAATTTCAGATCCTTTAACATTTACATTTTCTTTTACTTCATCAATCTTTTCCCAAATAATTCTATGAATATTTAAGTATCTATGTAATTGGCCCTTAAATTCTCTTATAAATATTTGTTCTTCTATATATCTCTCAATATTTTCATTACTTTGTTTCTTATTATTAATAAAATAATATTTGTCGCCTCTAACAACATCATATTTCTCATTTACAAATTCAAAATATTTTTGTTTTTCAGTTCTTGACAAAAGATCAGCAATATCATCTTTTGTAGCGTTATCACATACTATAAAATATGGATAAACTGTCTCAATACTTGCTAATTCTTTAGGAACAGGTGCTCCTAAGCTAAACAAATAACTAAATGCTGGAGATAATCTATTTTCATAATAATCAGTTACATGATCAATATCCGCAAATAACGTATCTTCACTTACATTTTGATTATTTAATACGATTAATCCATCTTCAAATATTTTAACTTTAATATCTAAAGCTGTTGTGAATTCTATATATTCCTCTCCAGATACTCCATAATCAATTTTTCCAATTTCCAAATTTTTACGAAATTCAACTAATTTATCTTGATCTAAATTTAATTGTGTTTTACACTCTCTTAAAAAATCATAAACTTCTGATAATTGTAGCATGGTTCTTTGAAACCAACCACCAATATAAACATTACTAATTTTCATAATACACCTACCTACTCAACATTCTTTGAAAAGAATTTTGCATCTACAACTTCAAAATCATAACTATGATAAAGACCATGTGCAGCTTCTCTAAAATTCTTTGACCATAATTCAACGCATTTGCAATTATGTTCCTTCGCAATTCTAAAACATTCATCTAACAATTTTGTTCCTAGATGAGCTCTTCTTAATTCTGGTTTAACACAAACATGATTTAGAATTACATAAGTATTCATATCTTCATAAATAGTAGGAATAATATTTAATTTTGCATGAGCAACGATTTTATCGTTTACTATACCTACAAGATATATTTGATTTGGATCATGTTCATTTTCTTTGTACACCCTCATCGCATAATCTAAACTAGTATTTTCATCAAAGCATTCATTACATAATTTAATAATGCCTTCTACATCTTCCTGGGTTGCCACCCTGAACTCAATATTCAAATTCAAAACCTCCATTCGTCTAAGTAATATCTTTCTTAAGAAAATTACTCTCATATCATATTAATTATACTATAAAAAAAACTTTTTCAAGTGTTTTGTTACAAATAAAAAACAAATTACTCACAACTTTACAACAATTTGATAGCCTACTAAAAATTTTTATCTTATTCTTTAATACCATAATTATGTATTACATAAATTATCAATCATGTGGTACTTCATGTACGAAAGTTCTATTTACAACTCTTTGTTGAACCCCTTCATTGATAGGGCAAGCAAAATTATTCATATTAGATGGCATCATATTATTTCCCATCATTGTAACATCAACATTCATATCATTATCGATTGTGTTGTTATTACCAACAATTGAATTATCAAAACCAAAGTTTTGATTTATACCTTGATCAAACATAATATACCTCCTACCATATAATATGTTTTTATAAAAATTGAGTCACAAAAAAGATGTGAATCCTTAACTTTTCACATCCTTAAATTCACCTATTCATCCGCAAAATTATCAAAATAACCTTGAATATAAACAATAGGAGTACCTTTATCACCAGAACCACTGGTCAAATCACATAGTGAACCAATCAAATCAGTAAGTCTTCTAGGTGTTGTCCCTTGTGTCTCCATCTTCCCTTTAAGGTTACTATCTTTCGCAGAAATTTCTTTTTTCATAGCCGCAACTAATTCTTCTCCAGCTAAATCTTTATATTTATTATCTGAAATATATTTCAATTTTAACTCATTAGGTGTTCCAATCAAACCATCAGTATATGCTGGGCTTACAACAGGATCAGCAAGTTCCCATATCTTTCCAACCGGATCTTTAAAAGCTCCATCCCCATAAACCATTACTTCTATTTTCTTGCCAGTCTCTTCAAATAACATCTTCTGAATCTTTTTAACCAACTGATTACCAGTTTTTGGGAAAAGTTTTAATCTTTCTTCGGTAGATTTGTTTGAGCCCAATAGACCATATTCAGGATTACAACCACTATCTCCATTAGGTTTACTCATAACATCAACTAATCCATATACTGTTGTATCTGTACGACTTAAAAGTTTCTTGGTCTTTTCTCTAGTATGAATATCACAAACTAAAACATTTTTTGTATACTCTAAAATTGTTGTTGGATCATTAGAAAAAACAAATTCAACTTCACAATTCTCTTCTTCTACTACAGATCTGTAAAAATCAACCATATTTATTCCTGTAAATGGATGAAGAAAATCACCAAATACTTTATCATACTCTTTTTCACTAATCACACTACTAAGATTATATTTACTCTTTTCAAATACTTCCTCATCTAATATTCCATTACCAACTTCATCTGCAGGAAAACTAAGTTGAATATACATTTTCTTAACCCCTCTAGCAATACCTTTCAAACAAATTGAAAATCTATTTCTAGAAAGTATTGGAAAAACTAAGCCAACTTCTCCTGAGGGATACTTTTCACTTACATCTTTTGCGATATCATCAACACTAACAAAATTACCTTCCGCCTTACCAACAACAGCTTCTGTTACTGCCACCACATCTTTATCCCTAAACTTAAAGCCTTCCTCTTTTTGTGCTGCCAAAACTGATTCAACTACTATCTTAGCCAAATCATCTCCAGCCTTAATAATTGGAGCTCTTACTCCTCTCACTACGGTTCCTACTGTTCTCATATTATTCCTCCCTACTAGTTTATTTTATAAATCTAAAATGGTAACTTCATATTTCCATTCGATATTTGCTTCATCATTTTCTTCATCTGATCAAATTGTTGAAGTAATCTATTTACTTCTTGAACAGATCTTCCGCTACCTGATGCTATCCTTGTTTTACGTCTAGCCTTAATAATATCTGGATTGCGTCTTTCTTTTGGAGTCATTGATAATATAATTGCTTCTATATGAGCCATTTGTTTAGGATCAATTTCTATATTAGAAAGCCCCATTTTCTGAGCACCAGGAATCATTTTAATAAGTTTTTCTAAAGGGCCAAGCTTCTTCACTTGTTTCATTGTCGATAAGAAATCTTCCAGATCAAATTTACCTTGTTGCATCTTCTTCGCAGCTTTTTCTGCTTCTTTCTCATCAATTACTTCAGTAGCTTTTTCAACAAGTGAAACAATATCACCCATTCCTAAAATTCTACCGGCCATACGATCTGGATCAAAGAATTCTAATCCATCCAACTTTTCAGATGTCCCCATAAACTTAATTGGTACATTTGTTAAATGTCTAACTGATAATGCAACTCCACCTCTCGTGTCTCCGTCTAACTTTGTTAAGATAACACCAGTAAGTGGTAACTTATCATTAAAACCTGTAATTACATTAATAGCATCTTGTCCCATCATTGAGTCTATAACCAATAGTATTTCCTGTGGAACAATTTCATTCTTAATGTCATCTAGTTCATCCATTAATTCTTCATCTATATGTAATCTACCAGCTGTATCTACTAATACATAATCATAACCATTCTCTTTAGCATATTTAACGGCATTAACTGCAATTTGTACTGGATCATTCTTACCCTCATCGTATACTTCAATACCCAACTGCTTACCTAATTGCTTCAACTGATCAATTGCTGCCGGTCTATATACATCACAGGCTACAAGCAATGGTTTCTTACTATGTTTCTTTCTTAAAAAATTAGCCAGTTTTCCAATCGTTGTCGTTTTACCAGAACCTTGTAATCCCACTAACATTAAAATTGCTGGATTACCACTAGTATTAAGTGGAGCACTTTCTCCTCCTAACAACTCACATAATTCATCCTTAACAATTTTAACAAATAACTCACCAGGATTAATGCTACTAGCAACTTCTTCACCTAAAGCTTTTTCTTTAACTGTATTTGTAAATTCTTTTACTACTTTATAATTAACATCTGCTTCCAATAAGGCTAATCTAATCTCACGCATCATATCAGAAATATTATCTTCTGTTATTTTTCCATAACCTTTAATCTTATGTAAAGCATTTTGTAATCTTTCACCTAAGCCTTCAAACATTTATATCACCTAAAATAATTATAACAAAAAAAACAATACAAAGATATATTGTTTTTATATTATTTATATAAAATTAACTAGCTTGTCCCCAGCACCCGGCATAGATGAATCCCCAGAATTATCACTACCATCCCCAGCCAAATTCATATTACTAGGAATATTTGATATAAACCCACTATTTTGTTGAGTATCGGTATTTGCTAAAGACATATTTTGATTTATTGATTTAAATTCATTTATCGCAGAAAAATCTGGTTTTCCAAAAGTATCATTATTTGATACATTCCATTGTTCCGGTCCTACAGATATTGTAGAATTCATTCCAAGATTAATATCTTGAGAGTTATTAATATCAGTATTGGCCTCTGTCATATTATTAACTTCATTACCAAACTGACTAACACTATTAACATTTGTTTCTAAATTAGACATACCATCAGATTGTGTACTATTAAACGTTACCAAAGAAGGTACAGCTTCAAATGTCGGTTCATTATTAACCTCTTTACTACTAACCTCATTCATCTTTGGTGCAGGCTCAAGAGTTTCTCCTCCTAAAAAACTTACTAAAGGTTTTGTAATATCACCCGGATTACTATTTTGAACTTCCACAATAGATGTATCTGATGAATTTTGTTCTTCCATTATATTAGATGTATTATTAACATCAGCATTATTTAAAATTTCGTCATTTACTGCCACATTAACCTTTTTTGCTTCATCTAAATTACTTGTATCAGTCATTATCGCAACTGGCGTTATCGTTGGAGGCTCAATCAAAGTAGCCGGTGAATTAGTCATTTCAAGAATTTCATTATTTTGCTTAGTAGCACTTCCATCTAAAGTTGTCATTGAAGCAGTTGATTTTTCTCCCCAAGAAGCAACAACATCACAATTACCACTCCAAGGAGCTGGATCTGGCATCTCCATTTTAACAATCATAGGGATTCTAAAAGCACTACCAAAGCCTAAACAAGTTCCAGCCTGCAAAGTCTTTTGTTTTTCAACAATTTCATCACTAATATTAGGAACCATTTTTCTAATATATTCCACATCCACAGGATGATTCATCTTAAAAATCAAAAAGTTAGAGCATTGTGAAATAACTGTGTCTGAAAGTTCAACAGGTCTTTGTGTAATAATCCCTAGAATAACCCCATATTTACGTCCCTCTTTTGCAATTCTCTCAAATATATTATAACCAAGCAAAAATCTATCTGTATCATTTTGAATATAACGATGTGCTTCTTCTATAATAATATGAAATGGTTCACTAGCTCGTTTAGTCAATGTTTTAGAATAATCAAAAATTAATCTTGAGAAAATCTTTGTAATAACTTTCGCAAAACTATCATCAATATCATCTAAATTAATATTTACAAACTGATATTTTCCACCATCTTTACAAACTAATGACTTTACGTATTGTTCTATAGTCATATATTCCCTAACATCAAAGAATGAAGCCATATCACCAGCAATCAAAGAATGAAGTCTTACCTTTAATGTAACTGCATCTCCATAAGTATTTTTATTTCTTAACCAACCTTCACTAATCAATGTAAAGTTTAAAGCTTTTTCTAAAGTATCTAATGTATAAAAAACATTTTCTGTTGGTTCATATGAATCAAGTTCATCATCAATAAATGAAGAAACATACTCTGTAAGCAAAACACTCTCAGAAAAATTACCACTATTATCAACTAAAAAACAATCTCTAAACTTTCTACTATAACCAATTCCTTCAACCACGGCCTCCAAATTAAACTGTGGTGTTGAACAACTTGCTAAAATAGAGAAAATTTCATTTCTTTTATTTGGAGCTGTTTCATTTGTATAAAGAATTGTCATAATTGCTCTTGCAATCAAATGATTTTTATAGTTATTAGCATCCATATCTTTCTGTGAAAAAACAAGTGCTAATTTTCTCATTCTCTCAATAATTGGTAATTGAGAGTGATTTGTAGCCTGCAACAACAAAGCCAAATCATCATTATTGAGTAAATAAATTGGAATTGATAATGTATCTCCACTAAAAGCTTTTTCGTTAGTACTAATAAATCTATAATGAAAATTCTTATCAATACTACTTAAATTATTAAATGCATTATAATATTCTCCTGATGAATCCAACATAATAATATTAGCATTATATGGATTAAGATTCTTATCTCTAAACATATTTTGAAATAATCTTGAAATACCACAAGATTTTCCTGAACCACTATTACCAAAGATAGCAAAATGGCTACTAAAGAAATTATTAACATCTAAAAATACTGAAGCACCATCATAAAATGGGCTATCTCCTACCTTCATAAAGCCTTTTTGTTCATGCCCTGTGATAAGTTGAATTTCGTCCTTATTTATAACACGAACTTTAGCATCTAAACGTGGTTTTCTGATAGTACCCCCTAAAAATCTATTACCAACAATTTCTCCTAAAAAGCTAGCGTTTACAGTATCGCCATTAACATCATTTACTTCTCCTAATATCTTTTTTGTTTCGTCTTCAAAAACCAAATGCAAATTCATCAAATTCATAGTTAAATTTTCACTATCTTTTAATTTAATTGTTGCCCCTTGGTCACTAATAAATGTTATCTTATCAAACACATGCATTCCCCATTCCAACTTTTTATTCTTCTTACCCTATCATATACTATAAATTATACATTCAATCATGCCCTTTTACAAGAAAAAAGATAAGATCTTATTTCTTATCTAAAGTAATTCTTCTAATTGTTCTTGAATGTCTTCATCATTAATTTTACTTGATATTGCAAGTAATTTAGCCCTTTTCTCATACAATTTTAAAATACTCTCATACTCTTCTAATTTATCCGTAACAATATGTATTTGTTTAAATATTGCATTCCTACTTACATCATAATTTTCAGCCATCTCTGAAAAACTTAGATTATTAAAATAATAATCTTCAAAATAAGTTCTTTGCTTGTCTGTTAATAAACCCCCATACAAATCATATAGTTCATTAAAATATACAAAATTTTCCATTAAATCACTCCTAAAATTAATGAAAGAATCTCTAAAAATAAAATAATTCCTCCACATAAATAATAAATTTTAGATTTCTTTGGTTTATTATAAATAATTTTATTATTATACCCAATAATAAATAAAGTAATTGCTAAAACAAATTGTAAAATATCCCAAACTTTATCATTGAAAAAATACCAAACAAATAATACTAAGGTAAACATTGTAAATATAAATTGTAAATCTGCAAATACAATATTAAATCGATTAATTGTACTTATTCCTTGATATTTATCTTCTCCTGGCATTTGGGCAAGTAAATTAATACGCTTTTCTTTCTTCAATTTAATTTGCTTTTTATCTTCTTTTTTCCTAGCCATAATATCACCTACATCATATCTTTAAATAATCCATAAATATATTTTTCAATATCAAACACTTGTAAATCATCTTTAGTTTCCCCAAGACCTATATATTTTACTGGGATTCCAACAGACTCTTTAATAGCTAGTACTATTCCACCTTTCGCAGTACCATCTAATTTAGTTAACACAATACCCGTAATATTAGTAATCTCTTTAAAGGCTTTAGCCTGACTAATACCATTTTGTCCAGTAGTCGCATCTATCACTAATAAAGTTTCAGTAGTTCCACCTTCAATTTGACCATCAATTACTTTATTAATCTTTTCAAGTTCCTTCATCAAATTAACTTTATTTTGAAGTCTTCCTGCTGTATCAACCAATACAACATCATACATTTCTTCTTTAGCTTTTTCTAAGCCATCAAAAACTACACTTGCTGGATCAGCCCCTTCTGCTTTACCATAGAATCCAACATCTATTTTTTCACTCCACTCCTTAAGCTGTGCAGTAGCTCCCGCTCTAAATGTATCAGCCGCTACTAATAAAACTTTTTTTCCCTCATTTTTTAGTTGATAACCAATCTTCCCAATAGTTGTAGTTTTCCCAACTCCATTAACTCCTACAAACAAAATTACTGTTGGACCATTTTCATTATATGTTAATTTACTCGTTAACACAGAATCATTAACATAAATAATAAATAACTCATCAACAATAATTTCCTTAAGTAACTCAGGATCATCAATCTTCTCGTTTTTAACTCTATCTCTTAGACGATCAATAAAATCCATTACCGTATTAACGCCAATATCTGCCATAATAAGTATTTCTTCTAGTTCATCAAAATAATCATCCGTTACTTTTTTATACTTATTTGTTAAATTAGCCAATCTTGAAACAAAACCCTGACGGGATTTAGTTAATCCTTTTTCATAGACCTTAACATTATTATTTTTTGATTCAGTACTTCCTTTTTCCTTCTGTTCTTTCTTATTCTTTTGAATGGTTTTTTCTATCTTATTATTCTTACTAACTACTTCTTCTGCAATTTCTTCTAATGCCTCATTTTTTTGAAACATATTTTTTATTTTATTAAATAATCCCATTTATATCACCAAGAATATTTTATCATATAAATATCTTATTTACCAACAAAACAAAACATTCCTATAATTTAGGAATGTCTCCATTATTTATCTTTTTCTTAACTTTTCCGGAAGAAGCGCTTAAAAATGTTCCCTTAAAATGATTAAGTGCTGGATCTAGTGGGCTAAAATCACCATCCCCATTAAAATCCATATAACTTTGTAATTTGTCATAATCAATACAAGTTAAATCACTTTCCACTAGCCCTAAATCACTAGGTTCTAAATCAAGACCAACTTCACCTTTTAAAAATCTATAAATTGCGCCTGCCTTATCATATCTAAATGAAACAACGATCTCATCACTTGAAATAAAATCAGGAATTAAATATTCAGATTCGCTATCATTAGTAACAACTTCAAATGAATATACATCCTCTACTGGAACTTTTACTATATATATTCTTTCCTTATTCGCAAAAGATGCCGCAATATAATAATCTGTTGTTGTCGAAATAAAAGGAGTATCACCGCAAATAGTATGAACCGTACTTAATATATCAATATCCAAATCTAAACTCTCAATAGTATTTTTTCTCGCATATTCTCTAGAATAAAACCCAGACTCTTGTCCTTTCTTTGCTCCTCTTAATAAATATGCATATCCATCTTTAACAAATTTAGGATTTAATATTAACCCCGTATCAGTTCTCAAATTCTTACTTCTATCTGGGTAACCAACCAATTCCTTAGAAGCATCGCCACAATATACTAAATTAGGATTGAATAAATTATTAATTGATTGTTCAACATACTTCGCCATAGCAAAACCTCCTCCTGATATCATATATTATAACACTATCACCAAAGTAAATCAAAGTTTCTATAACGGTCACAATGAACTAGACAAAATAAAAAAAATATAGTATAATTTCATAGTTAATTCTTTATATAAAAATTAAATACAGAAAGGAGTTTTTATGAATAATCAAAAAACCAATGAAACAAAAATAATTGTTTTAGGTGGTTTAGGAGAAGTCGGAAAAAATATGTATTGTGTAATGCATAACGACGCAATTGTTATTATTGATGCCGGTGTTAGTTTCCCAGAAAGTGAACTTATGGGAGTAGACTACGTTTTACCTGATTTTACATTTTTAAAAGAAAATGAAGACAAAATCAAAGCTTTGTTAATAACTCATGGTCATGAAGATCATATTGGAGGAATCCCATTTTTACTACAAAGTATTAATATCCCTGCAATTTACGCTCCTAACCATGCTAAAGAATTAATCGCAGTAAAACTGCAAGATCGTAATATTAGATATGATAATTTATTTGTCTATACTGAAAATACAAGACTAAAATTTAAAGAAATTGAAATAGAGTTTTTTAGAACGACTCACTCAATTCCTGATTCTCACGGAATAAGTATCAAAACCCCTGATGGTAGAATTTGTACTACTGGAGATTATAAATTTGATCTAACTCCAGTTGGACCTATGGCTGACTTATATAAAATGGCTAGTCTAGGTGAACAAGGAGTTGACTTAATGATTGGAGACTCCACAAATGCTTTAAATGAAGGATTTTCAAATAGTGAATCAGTAGTTGACGAAACACTTGGAGAAATGTTTGATAAATGTAAAAATAATCGTATTATTATCGCTACTTTTGCTTCAAATATTTATCGAGTAAAACATATCTTTGAAACATGCTACAAACACAATAGAAAAATATGTATCTTCGGAAGAAGTATGGAAAATAATATTAATATTTCTATTAATGGTGGTTACATTGACCATAAAGAATTATTAGTTTCTCCAGAAGAAGCCAATAATTTAAAACCAAATGAGGTAACATTACTATGTACCGGTAGTCAAGGTGAACCACTCGCAGCCTTATCAAGAATATCCAAAGGTACTCATAAACAAATAAAATTAAGACCTGATGATGTAGTAATATTTTCATCAAGTGCTATTCCAGGTAATGCCCTAAGCATTTCAAAAATCATTAATACCTTATATTTAAAAGGCGTAAAAGTATATACAAATAATGCTTTAGCTGATTTGCACACATCAGGACATGCTAATGAAGAAGAAGTAAAATTAATGATTCGCTTGTTAAAACCTAAGTATTTAATGCCATTCCATGGTGATTATCGTATGTTAAAAAAACAAGCTGACATTGGTATAAGTTGTGGTATTCCAAAAGAAAATACCTTTATACTTAAAAATGGTGATACCCTTACATTAAAAAACCACATTATTACTAAAGGTAAAAGTATGCCTGGTGCCGATATTTATGTTGATGGAAATAGAATTGGCGAAATTGGAAGTGCCGTTATTAAAGATCGTAAAATTATGGCCAATGATGGTATTTTAGTAGTAATTATCAACGTTGATATGAAAAAACGTGAACTATTAATAAAACCAAACATCACAACTAGAGGATTTATCTTAGTAAACGAAAATGAAGAATTAATTCATAAGATTGAAGTTAAAGCTGAAAGTTCCATCAAAACATCTCTACAAGAACCAAAATCAACTTTTGCTAATCTAAAAAATGACTTAACAGATAACTTATATCCTTATATTCATAATTTAACCGGTAGAAAGCCAATTATCCTACCAATTATATTAGATATTAAAAAAGATAACAAATAAAATGTTATCTTTTTATATTCTAAAATAAATATCAGTAAAAATAATCTGTTTTAATTCCAAAACACTACTTCGACAAAACAAGGCTACTCTATAATAAAAATATCGACTTTCTAATTCATAAATATCAACTAAAAGCTTATAATGTTCAAACGTTAATCTGTTTAACTCTTTATAATAAATTGGAAAACACTTATAAAACTTTTCCATATATCTTATATTACTACTAGAAAATAATTCACTAGCACCAAATTTATATGAACATAAGGATGCGTACTTCATAACTGGATTCCAGCACACATCTTTTTTATTAATTAACTTTTTGCCTATTTTCCAATACAAAAACAAAGATTTATAATATTGTATATTCTCACCTCCCACTAATATTATTCTCTAAAAAAGAGAAATTTCTGGCAAAAAAAAGAAGCTTTTATCTAGCTTCTTCTTGAGCTCTTGTTTCACGAACAACAGTAATCTTAATTGTTCCTGGATATTTCATTGTGCTTTCAATCTTTTCTTTTACATCACGAGCAATCTTATGAGCTTCTAAATCATCAACCTCTTCAGGTTTAACAATTACTCGTAACTCACGACCAGCTTGTACGGCATAAGTTTTATCTACACCATCAATTTCATTTCCAACTTCTTCAAGTTGAGAAAGTCTATTAATATAATTTTCTAATGAATCATTACGTGCACCTGGGCGTGATGCAGATAACGCATCAGCAATTGCCACAATAGTAGCAATTACACTATTAGCAGCAGTATCTCCATGATGTGAAGCAATTGAATTAATAACCACTTCTCCCTCACGATACTTCTTAGCTAAATCTACACCAATCTCTACATGACTTCCTTCTATTTCATGATCAATTGCTTTTCCAATATCATGAAGAAGTCCAGCTCTCTTAGCTAAAGTAACATTTTCTCCAAGTTCTCCAGCTAACAAACCAGACAACTGAGCAACCTCAATTGAATGTTGTAAAGCATTTTGACCATAACTTGTTCTAAAATGTAATTTACCTATAATTTCAAGTAAGGCTGGATCAAACTTAGTTAATCCTAATTCAAATATAGCTTCTTGACCATATTCAATTATCTTTTGTTTCATGTCCTTACATACTTTATCATATAATTCTTCAATTCGAGTTGGATGAATTCTACCATCCTTAATTAAACTCTCAAGCGTAATTCTCGCAATCTCTCTTCTTAATGGATCAAAACTTGATAAAACTACTGCTTCTGGAGTATCATCAATAATTAAGTCAACCCCAGTAATAGCCTCTATTGTACGAA
>CAZTRE010000008.1:19526-43492 GCA_964616405.1 uncultured Mycoplasma sp.
AATAATTCTACCTTTCATCTCATCAGTAGGCAAGCTTACTACTGTTACAGTTTGATCATTAGCTATATCCGCAGCGTATCTTTGCATTGAACTTACTATATATTCTCTAGCTAATTTATCAGATTGAAGCTTTGCTTCATTTTCTCTTTCGTGGATATATTCAGCAATTTCCTTACTCATATTCTCTCTAACTTGACTCATTACAAGATCTCGAGCTTTTTCCTTACTGAATCCTGAAATTTTTTCCAATAATTCTAATTGTTCTTTTTTGATTTCCTCCACTTTACTTTTTTCATTTTGAATTTCAATTTGGCGTTCAGAAAGTTTTCCTTCTCTTTCATCTAATGCTAATTCACGTTTTTGAAACATTTCATCACGTTTATCGATATTAGCTTCACGTTGCAACAATCTATTTTCAGATTCTTTTAATTCTTCCTTTCTTTCGCGAATTTCCTTATCTAAATCCATTTTTAATTTATGAGCTTCTTCTTTTTGTTCAATAGCAGCATCTCTTTTAGCTTTCTCAATCTCTTTTTTTGCTCCCGCAATCATAGATTCAGCCTTTTTTGATGCTTTACTTACTCTTAAACTGTTTATTATAAAAGCTATAACAAAACCGATTAGTAAACCAACGGCTATAAGTAAAATGGAGAACATTACATCATTCATATTATTCCTCCATCTAGACCAGGCTTTAAACCTCTAATCTACTTATATTGTAGAATATTCTTTTAAGTATTGTCAAGGAAAAGAAAAAAGCTTTAGCTAATAAAATTATAATTTAAATAGTAAAATATTTTTTTATTGTTTCATAATCAGAATAAAATTCTCTTCTATCCTCGATAGCCATATAATTATCTCTACCTTTTCCAATAATTAATACAACACTATCTTTATCGGCAAGGTCTAATCCTTTAAAAATTGCCTCTTCCCGATTAATAATTCTAAAATAATCTTTATCACTTAAAGAAACCATTTGATCAATAATATCATCAACACTTTCAAATCTAGGATCATCCATTGTAAAAATAGCATAAGTAACTTTATCTAAAATAAGTTTGCCAATTTTACTCCTTTTTTCAGTCTCTCTTCCACCGGCAGCACCTGTTACTAAAATAATCTTTTTATAAGAACTGACACTATCCAATAAACATTTAATCCCATTATACGTATGAGCATAGTCTAAAATAATATCATAATCCTGACCAAAATCTAAATATTCTCTGCGTCCCTTTACCGGTTTAAGCTCAGCAATATCAGCTATAATTTTATTTTCTTCTACTCCTTTTAACATACAAATAATAAAAGCCATTGCTACATTATAAATGTTATATTTACCCTTTAATGAGCTAGTAATTTCATATTTTTTATCTTTTTTCCACAACTCAAAATTGACAGTATCTGACATTTCTTTTACATTTTTTATTATATAATGATTGTCATCTCTAAAGCCAAACATTTGTAAATTATCTCTGTCAATCATTCGACAATTATCATCATCACCATTGACAACTATATATCCATCTTCTCTTAATAAATCAAGTAACTTAAATTTACATTTTCTATAATTATCAATAGTTTTATGAATGTTCAAATGATCTTCTGTTATATTTGTAAAAGCAATTACATCATATTTAAAATACTTTAACCTACCATGAAGAAGAGCTTCGCTTGACACTTCCATCACAACAAGTTTACAATTATTATCTTTTATATTTTGTAAACATTCAAACAGCTCACTTACACACGGTGTTGTATTAGTAGTTGGATAAAAAGTATCACCTATTTGTACACCGTTCGTTCCAATATAAGCACACATCTCTAAATTATTTAACAATCTACTCGTGATAGTCGCAGTAGTTGTTTTACCATCAGTACCTGTAATTCCAATAAAGCTAAAATCATCTAAATTAACACCATAAAATCTACTACACGCTTTCATATAAAAATTATTTATATCTTCAACAATAATTAGTGGAATATCTACTTTAATAGTAGGCTCACGATCAACTACAATTGCTACCGCTCCATTATTAATGGCATCATCGATATAATCAAAATGATCAACATAATATCCCTTCGTAGCAACAAACAAATAACCCGGGCAAACATTTCTTGAGTCATCGGCAATGCCAGATATTTCAGTATCATATTCACACGTAATAATTTCACACAGTTTTTTCATACATCCTCCTAAAAAATACTATGCATCATACAAAAAAGAAAAGACAACTATTTGTCTTTATTTGTTGCCTTTGTTGGTTTTTCTTCTTCTTTTTTATCTAAACTAATATCAAAGTATTCTCTAACTTTTGCTTCAAGCTCATCCTTTAATTCTGGAGTATCTTTCAACAATAGTTTAACATTCTCTTTACCTTGTCCTAATTTCTCTCCCTGATAAGAATACCAAGCCCCAGTTTTCTCAACAATTCCAGCTTCAACAGCCAAATCGATGACCTCACCTTCTCTTGAAACTCCCTCACCATACATAATATCAACAACTGCTGTCTTAAATGGTGGTGCAACTTTGTTTTTAACAACTTTAATCGTTGTTTTATTTCCAACAATTCCATCTCCCATTTTCAATTGTTCATTACGACGAATATCAAGTCTAATTGTTGAATAGAATTTTAATGCTCTTCCTCCTGGAGTAGTTTCGGGATTACCAAACATTACTCCAACTTTTTCACGAAGTTGATTAATAAAAATACATGTCGTTTTAGTTTTATTGATAGTTCCAGATAACTTTCTCAATGCTTGTGACATAAGTCTTGCTTGTAATCCCACATGAGAATCACCCATTTCACCATCTATTTCAGCTTGTGGAACTAAAGCTGCAACAGAATCAATTACAACAATACTAACTGCTTCACTTCTAACAAGTGCCTCACAAATTTCTAATGCTTGTTCCCCTGTATCTGGTTGTGATAATAAAAGTTCATCAATATTTACACCAAGTCTTTCTGCATATACTGGATCAAGTGCATGTTCTGCATCAATAAAAGCTGCTCTCCCACCAAGTTTTTGATGTTCCGCAATTGCTTGTAATGCAAAAGTAGTTTTACCACTTGACTCTGGTCCATATATCTCAATAATTCTACCCCTTGGATATCCTCCCACACCTAAAGCAATATCTAAAGAAAGGCACCCACTTGAACATACATCAACCTTAGTATGTTTGCTTTCTCCCAATTTCATAATTGAACCTTTACCGAATTGTTTTTCTATATCGTTTAATACTTGTTCTAACGCTTTATCTTTATCAGTTACTGTTTTCATATTTCCTCCTAATAAATAACTTACACTAATATTGTAACCTATATTAAAATAAAATGCAACATCTTTTCGAACAATTGTTTTATTATTTTTTAAACCAATTTATTCCATAAAATGAAAAAACTCCCTAACGAAAAAGGAGTTTTCAATTCATTACGCTCATTAATTAGCTTTTTTATTCTTTGGAAAAATAATATCTTTATTCATATTAAAATATTGTATTGCAGAAATTATAGATAAAATACAAGCTATATATAATAAACAATCATCAACGCTAATTTGCCACATTTCAAATGGTAAATTAGAGAAGAATGCTAACGTTGTACCAACCATCAAAGTTGCCGTTTTTAGCTTACCAGAACCTATAGCTGCAACAACTTTTCCTTTACCAGCTGCTTCCATCTTAATTGCATTAACAACAATATCTCTTAATACAATAATTACTGGAATAATTACATTTATAACTTGATGAGCTGCTAAAATAATTAATACTGAATTAACTAATACTTTATCAGCAATAGCATCTAACATTTTTCCAGTATCAGTAATTTGATTATTTTTACGAGCTAAATAACCATCAAGATAATCTGTCAAACTCGCAATAACAAAAATTACTCCAGAAATAATATATTGCAACTCAATTTCTATTCCTCCAACTGTATATGCTGGAAATTGTAATCCCACTGCATTAAATGGGAAACATAACAATACAACAATAACTAATGATAAAATTAGTCTTACAACTGTAAGCTTAGTAGGTAAATTCATAAATATACTCCCTTCCGCCAATTGGCTTTAACTCTTCTACCTGTGTTGGAGCTTTATTAGCATTACTAATTATAAGATATACAATCAAAACAAAAATCAAAAAAAATCCAACAACTCCACCAATAGCCCACATTGATATTTTTCTTTTATACTCAATTGTGTATGGAGATTTAGTCTTTTTTTCCTTTTCTTCTAATTTCTTTTGAGCAGCTACAATATCATCTAATGATATTTTTGAAGTATGTTCAAATAAAAACTCATTAAACTCATCAACTACTTTTTCAGGATCAAGTCCCAAATATTTAGCATAGTGCTTAATCAATTCCTTTAAACTATATACATCTTTAAAAGCTCTAACATTTCCACTTTCTATATTTTCAATTTGAGATGTAGAAAGTTCTAAGTCTTCTGCTGCTTCTGCAATACTAACACCATTAGATATTCTAGTATGCTTTAAATATTCTCCTAACTCCTTCATAAACACCTCACTATAATTAACAATAATATAAATAAGCCATGTTTTGTTCCTATTACTAGGCGACAAACATTTATCTACTGGTTTCCCAGTCCCTAACTCCGTTTGCTTCCTTCGTTAGAGCTCTCCTACCAAATTTGGATTTCTCTCTTGCGGGGTTTACCACGTTTCACTTCTTCGTTTCCAAAGAATTCGTCACTGCGGCACTTTATGGATAGAACCATATTAAAAACTTAGGTTCATCTCCGCCGTTAGCCAAAAACTACCCTAGGTTATTTTTTCCCTAGGCACAATCACTACAGTCATCGCAGACTGTGAGAGCATGGACTTTCCTCAAGGACCTCAAGAGTCCCAGCGTTTGTCTATATACTATTGATTATTATTTTTATTCTTCATCACTCTTCGCTTTCAAACCATATACCATTTTTTCAAGTTGTGATAACCTTCTCATAATGTCAACATTTGTAACTTCTGAATTATCAACATTGTTTTTAACAACTTCCATACTTAATTTAGTATTACGAAGCTCTTGTTTTAATGACATAATTTCTGCAAGTAAATCAGCCTTTTCTTTTTCCAAGGCATCAATCATATTTAGAAATTGTTCATAATCATCAATGATAACATCCAAGAATTGATCAACTTCTTTTAAACGATATCCACGAGTATCTATTTTAAACTCTTTTTTTAGAATATCTTGTGGCATAAGTGAAATTTTATTTTGATACATATTTATCACCAATCCCTTATGCTAATATTATTACATTAATGACCATTTTTGTCAATTATTAACGCCTGCTTTATATAGTGAACTCTAGAACCAATAGATATTCTCCTAGTATTATCAAGCATTCTTCCAAGTAATCTCACTATCTCAAAATTATTCATTATTTTTATCACCCAAAACCATCTTAATACATTTTTAAAACAAAATCATAAATTCGACTAAGTTAGATAAAATATTCCATAAAAATATCATCTAAATAATATAGAAATTTTTCTTCCTTTATAGTATAATGAATCATAGGTGATTAGATGAACTACCCAAATGGAATTAAGAAAATGACTATGGCTAGTATAACCACTCACAAAAATAGAGGTATGACTTTAGAAAATGAACTTAATATTTCTAATGAATATTATAGAGAAATAGATAAAGCTTATATATATAAGAAGCCAACTCCTATTAAAATAACTAAAGTGGATTATCCTTCTCGTGACAAAGCGATGATAAAAGAAGGTTTTTTTACAACTCCATCAACGACAGACTATAATGGATTGTATAATGGCTACTATATTGATTTTGAAGCGAAGGAAACTAAAAGTACAACAGCTTTTTCACTTAAAAATATTCATCCACACCAAATTGAACATTTAAAAAACATAGATCGACATCATGGCATAGCTTTTTTAATTGTTAGATTTACAACCTTAAATGAAACCTATCTACTTCAAGCTAAAACATTTAATAATTTTTTAAAAACCACAGATAGGAAGTCAATTCCCATCGACTTTTTTAGAAACAATGCTTATTTAATTAAAGATAGTTATCGACCACGAATTGATTATTTAAAAATTATAGATAAAATAATTGGAGGAAAATAAAATGCAAAGAGAAGAAAAAAGGAAAAAATCTACGTCTAAAAAACCAATCAAGAAAAGAGTTCCCGCCAGAAGAACTAGTACAAATAACAAAATAGATTCAAATAAAATTAAAAAACGTGTTCCATCAAGAGACACAAAACAAGATAAGCAATTTAAAATGATTGCTCTAGGAATTATGATCCTAGCAATAATTATTATCTATATTGCGTTAGGAATTACTTTTGCTGCACTAACGGCAGTTGGTGCTGGAGTAATTATTGGAATTGGCCTATTACTAAGAAGAGTCAAAAGTACTGCTAAACGAAGAAAAGTTGTTAATGCCTTAATTATTATAGTATTAACTCTTGGAATTCTATCAATTGTAGCTTTTGGAGCATTGATTCTCTATGTTAAAAGTATTGCTGATCCAGAATTTGCTGAAAAAGAAAAGAGCTTACAAACAGCTGAAACAACACTACTTTATGACATAAATGGTGAAGTATATGCAAAGCTTGGTACAGAACAAAGAACTAAAGTTACTTATGAAGATTTACCTGAAGTATTAGTAGATGCTATTATCGCAACAGAGGACTCAAGATTCTTCCAACATAATGGATTCGATGCACCTCGGTTTATAAAAGCTTCAATCGGTCAAATCCTTGGAAGTTCTGATGCCGGTGGAGCATCAACCTTAACAATGCAAGTTGCCAAAAACACTTTCTCAAGGCAAGAAAGCGGAGAGATTGCATCAGGAATGAATATGGAAGGTATTGCCCGTAAATTTCAAGATATTTACATTGCGATATTTAAATTAGAAAAAAAATATACAAAACAAGAAATTATTGAATACTATGTTAATAATCACTTCCTAGGTGGAAAAATATATGGAGTATCCGAAGCGAGTGAAGCATACTTTGGTAAACCCGTTAGTGAATTAAACTTAAGCGAAGCTGCTATTATCGCTGGTATGTTCAAATCTCCAAACTATTATCGACCTGATGTTAATCCTGATAACGCTGAAAAACGTCGTGATACAGTTTTATATTTAATGGAACGTCATGGTTATATTACTAAAGAAGAAAAAGAATTAGCTGCAAGTATTCCAGTAAATACCCTAACAAGTACAACAACAACTGCATCAACAGATATATATCAAGGATACATTGATACAGTTGCAGAAGAAATAATGAATAAATATGGTGTCAATCCTTACACTACTCCACTAAAAGTATATACAAACTTAGATAGAACCAAACAAGATGCAGTAAACAGAGTTTTAAGTGGTGAGGCATATACTTGGATTAATGACGTCGTTCAATGTGGTGTTGCTGTTTTAGATACTGAAACAGGAAAAGTTCTTGCTATTGGTGCAGGACGCGAAATTGGAAAACGTGCTGATAAACGACTTGACGAATGGAATTATGCAACAGATAATAAACGTCAACCTGGTTCATCAGCAAAACCATTATTCGATTATGGTCCAGGTATTGAATACAATAACTGGTCAACTTATACATTATTTGATGATTCACCATATCAATACTCATCTGGCCAATCAATTAAAAACTGGGATGGTGGCTACTTTGGAACAATTACTTTAAGACGTGCCTTAGCAACTTCTCGTAATATTCCTGCTTTAAAAGCCTTCCAACAAGTTGATAATAAAAAGATTGTAGAATTTGTTACAAACTTAGGTATTGAGCCAGAGTTATCCGGTGGAAAAGCTCACGAAGCCCATTCAATTGGTGCTTTCGATGGAGTTTCACCATTACAAATGGCAGCCGCTTACTCAGCATTCGCTAATGGTGGCTACTACAATGAACCATATAGTGTATCAAAAATAATTAATAGAACAACGGGTGAAACCCAAGAACATACATCAGATAACTATATAGTTAAACGAAAAGCTATGTCTGATGCTACAGCTTTTATGATAACAAGTGTTCTACAAGACGTTGCTCTAAATGGTGGTACACCAAGTAACGTTGCTGTAAAAACCGGTACTACTAACTATCCATATGACTTAATGGAACAAAAAGGATTACCTGGAGATGCAATTAAAGATTCATGGGCAGTTGGCTATTCAACCAAAACAGCTGTTGCAATGTGGTATGGTTATGACAAAATAGACCCTGTATATGTTTTACATAACTTCCCAGATTCAAGAAGAAAAGACCAAATCTTTAATGCCTTAATTAGACAAGGTGCTATGGAAGCTAATAGAGAAGCATTTAAACAACCATCAAGTGTTACAAAGGTTGGAATTGCAATGGGTTCTAATCCACCAAAACTAGCTGTTTCAACAACCAACAATGTTGTTTATGAATACTTTAAAACTAAATATGTTCCTACTGAATATGATGAACCACCACTATCTACACCAGCAAACTTCCATGCAACATATAACAAGTTAACAAAAAAAGTAACCCTATCTTGGTCACCAGTTAAACCAAGCTCTCAAGCAAAAGAAGAATATGGAAGCTTTGGTTATAATATTTATAAAGATGATGTTTTATTAGACTGGACAACAAAAACCAGTTACACATTTGACACAACAAGTCCATACTCAACATATAAAGTTGTGGCTACGTATAAATCATTTAGTGGACTTCAAAGTTCCGCCGCAACATATACTTTAAAAGAACAAGTTGAAGAAAAACCAGATCCAGAACCGGACCCAGGTGAAGAAACGGATCCATCAGAAGAGCCAAATCAATAAAGAAAGAAGAATCAAATTAAGATTCTTCTTCTTTTTTTGTAGTTCCTTGTTGTAGCTTACCTTTTACAAATTGTTTTGGTTGTTCACTACTATTCTCTGTATTTGGATTAACTAAATCTAAATAATAATCTTTTTCATCGTTATCTAAACCACTATATCTCTTCTCTCCTATAAAAGATTCCATATAATGTAACATCGTATAAGAATTTACATAATCCCAAGTATGATCTTTACCATCTATTGAAAGCGTTAAATCAGCACCTCTTTTTTGTAATAATTGAACCATAGGTAGATTATCAGTTAAAATAGCATATTGCATCAAACCACCAGTAAAACTAATATTATCACCAAACCAAGGAAAAACTCTAGCCGCCTCAAAGTGCTCATCACTATATATAGGCTCTTCCTCATCATCGTAACCAATTATCTCATTTATTTGAGCTACATAAGTCCAATAATTAAATCCCACATCACTATCTTCAACATAACTATTTATATCATAATTAGGAAGGGCATTTAATATATCTTCTAATTTATCATTACCAAACTCTCTAATACCTTTAATAATAATTAATGGAAAATATTTATCTAAGCCATCATATACAGTATTATATTTTTCTTTAGCATATTGTAAATATCTCTCAGGATTAGCCTTCTTTTCAATATGCTCTTCATAAAATTGATTTAAACTATTAACTTGATTATTAAATCTCGTAACACTGTCTAAAAACTCATCAAAAGTAGTTTCGTTTTTACGTGAATCATACATTAAGTTTTTAAATTCTTGTTCAATATCAATATCCTGAGTTTGTACATCATGATCTAATCTTGTATATAAAAAGTCCAATGTTTTATCAATATCAACATATTCTTCTAATTGCTTCTTTTTAGCCTCATTGTCAGGAGCTAAACTATTAGCTATATCATTAAACAACTTGTCACTTAAAACAAACCCTTTATCAACTAATGCATCAAATAAATCTTTATGGTGTTGATAAACATACTCCCAATGTATTTTGTCACCAAACTTACCACAATAATCTGATCTTTCTTCTAAAACTCTCGTAATATCATCGTTACAGACATCTTGTGAAGACATTTTAGAAATTAGACTGGCTACAGCTTCTTCCAAATGAGTTAATGTTCCAACTTTTCCCTTTTCTCCATATTTCCATTCATCATCTGTAGAAAATGCTTGTATCGCATAATAAAGTGCTGTCTTATTATCATCATCTTTAATAGACAAATCTAAGTTTTCTAATAAATAATTAAATAACTCTATTTCATATTCCCCTAAATCAGTCGTTGTAGATCTATTATACAATAAATAATATAAAATACTTTCGCCATTTTCATCTACTTGATTTATATCAAATCCAAGTGCCAATAAATTTTCCAATGATTCTAGTGTTTTACAATATGGTACTAAACAAACCTCTTTTCGCTTTTCCTCAGGTATTCTATTTAATAACGCCTTATTAAAGTCATCAATATCAAATCTATATATACAATCATTTTTAACTTTTCTCTCTATATAACAATTAAGTAATTTTAAATAAATATTACTATCCTCATCATACTTAGAAACAAAATCCAAAAATGGAACAATCATTTCCTTATAATCATGTGCATTAAAAGCAAAATATAATTCAAATATTGAATCAAAATCAATTTGATAATTATTTTCAAACGCATATTTTGAATATTTCTTAAAATGTTCCAAATCTCTAGTAACAAAAGTAAATGCAATTAAATCATCATAATTTACCCCTGATTTATCATCTAAACTATCAAATATTAAATCAATAGTTTTTATTCTATTTTTTACTTGTTCAGAAATATCATTTAAATTTATTGAAAATTTATTGTTGCCTCCTCCTTCTTTAAAATAAACATTAAACCTATTATATGCCCAATTATCTCTATAATTTTCTGTTCTTAATTTTGTGGCATATTCTAAAGGTGATAACATACCCGCAGTATCTTTGGGATTAACAGAAGCTCCATTATCAATTAAAAATTTGACCATAGCATAATCGTTTTTTCCGATTGCCACTTTTAAAGGTGTTAATTTCCCAGGAATTACTTCATCTGTAGAATAATTTAAATTTGCTCCCTTTTCCAAAAATAATTTCACAATCTCTATATCACCCGTAGCTACTGCTTCTGATAAATGTATATTTAGATTATCAACATAACTTATATATTTTTTAATCAATTTTCTATCTTTAGATAAAATAATACTATTAAATATACTTGTTTCACCATTACCCACATACTCAGGTATTATTAATCTTTTAATATCGTCCTCGGTTAAATTATCTAATATCGCCTTTAAATAAGCCGTTTTATTTTCATCTTTACAATATCCCATAACTAAATTAAATATATTTTTACAAGATTTATCTTTAGACAATCCAAAATAATGATTCTCAACATCTTTAAATATTTTCATTAAAGCTTCAAATCCACTTAAAATATCATGCTCAATTGTATATCGATGCGCATCTTCCGTCCTCGAATAACCGTCTTTATCTATATAATATATATCACGATCTTGTGTATTATATCCAAAAATAGTTAATAACTTCGCTTTTTCTTTCGCATTCCAAGTCTTATTTTTAATTATTTCATCAAATTCAATAGAAACTGATTGACTATTTTCCTTTGCGTCTGTAACAACCCGTTCTATTTTATCAAGTTCATGTGGATATTCATTCAATAACTGATTCAAAATTTTTCTGTAATCAATTTTTCTCATAACCATAACCTCCCTAAGTTGCTTACTATTATATACTACTTTTCATATTAAAACAAATCTTTTATTACTTAATTTACATATATTATGAAATCATCCGATTAATTTTTTAAAAATAACTATAATGATCAAACAATACAAAAAAATATTTATAAATTTTCTTTATAAATATCCTTTTTAACAAAGAAATTAGTAGTTTTTCTTTTTTTCTCTACAAATATCTTTTAACTGGCAATTACTACATTCTGGCTTAACCGCCTTACAATAATATCTCCCAAATAAAACTAATTGTAAATGTCTCCTACCCCAAACGGATTTATCAAATTTCTTCATCAGCTTCTTCTCTATCTTCTTAACATCATCATTCATATAAGCTAGTTTTAAGCGTTTAGAAACTCTTTCTACATGTGTATCAACCGCCATAGCAGGAATATCATAAAATTCACTTAAAAATACATTTACTGTTTTTCTACCAATTCCAGGAAAAGCTTCTAATACTTCTCTATCAATAGGTACCACCCCATCATATTCTTCATCGAGTATTCTTGCAATTTCTTTTGTATAAGCGGACTTTTTCCTAAAAGAACCAACTGGTCGAATAATATCCTCTAAATCTTTAATATCAGCATTCTTTAGCTTCTCTAAAGTAGGATACTTTGAAAATATAATCGGCGTTACTAAATTTACCCTTTTATCAGTTGATTGAGCACTCAACATAATTGCAATCAACAACTCATAATCAGTATGATATATAAGTTCACACTTTGGTTCTGGAAATAAATAATCTAAATACTCTTCTACTCTACTCTTCATCATCATCAAACCAATTATAATCAATTATATCTAAATCAATATTTTCATCATGCTTATCTTTCGCATCATTTCTCTTTTTACGATTTTTCTCCACATCTTCAGCACTCTTAATACCCGCTTTACCCCATTCAAATAATATTTTATCAATATATCTTAAATTGGAAACATTATTCATAGTAGCTTCCTTTATAGCCTCTTTAATAAGCTCTTCACTAAAGCCACCATCTAACCAAGCTTTAATAATCTCAAATTCAATAGGGCTTAGTGTTCTGCCAAACTCTTTCTCAATAATTTCAAATATATTAGAATTTTCACTAACTGGAGTACTATTAACTTCATCAATAGTAATCATTGATAATTTATTATAAAATTCATCAAGTATAACTACTTCTTCCATTAATCCTTTCTCATTCTTTAATACTTCAACTCGAATAAAATGTTTATCCGTTAAAGTACTTATATAATTCATAATATCCATAAGTTCTAAATTTAAATCACTACTAAACTTTCCTGGATCAAATATAAACTTATTTCCCATATTATATAAATACATTAAAAATATGAATTCTTCCATCGTCAATTTAAATTCCTTATAATGTTGTAGAAAATAAATTGGAATAACCATATTACCTTGCTTAAAAATATCAATTAACTTCGAACTTTTCATTCACATCATCTCCATTAATGTCCATATTATAACACATTCTAAAATAAAAAGATAGAACTACTATCTATACTTATCTATTATATACTTCGTAATTATATCCTTTTCATTTCTTAATCTTCTATATAAAATTTCTTTTTCTAAATCACTAAAAATATCTCTTAAATAGCTACCAGGTCCTTTATCTAATAATTCCATTATTTCTTCACTAGTAATCTTTATATCTTTTTTACTTTGAATGACTAATTTATTATATGCCTCAGTTATAAGTTTAATATCTAATCCTTTAATTTCCCCTGCGACACTATTTGCATATAATCCATAATTATATAAAATATATGGATCTAAATTATTATGCTCCAAAGTTGTTTTTACAGATAGAATTAATTCTTTTTCATTACTAGAAAAAGGATATATATCCAAAACATCTAATACTGTCCAAACACCGATCAAACTACTAGTACATTTCACTTTATCTAAATTATACAACTTTAATCTCTTATCAAGACCTAAATCTAAAAGGAGTCTAATTCCTTTATCTGCATGTGGGCTAGCAAAGATCTTATCAAGTTCTTCCTTTTTACGATTAATAGATAATTTATCTAACAAGTAACTACATTCTTTAATGGCTTCAATTACTTCTTCATCCAATTCAAAATCTAAATTAGTTGCAAATCTAATGGCTCTAAGAATTCTTAAAGTATCTTCTTTAAAACGTACTTTAGCGTCTCCTACTGTTTTAATGATTCTATCATCTAAATCACATCTACCATTAAGTAAATCAACTATTTCACCATTTTTATCCATACAAATAGTATTAATAGTAAAATCTCTTCGAAGTAAATCTTCATATAGATTATCAATATATTTAATAGTTGCTGGTCTTCTATTATCAACATAACCAATTTCTTTTCTAAATGTAGTTATCTCAAATCTAATACCCTTCATCATAACAGTAACTGAACCATACTCTTCACTTGGTAAACAACTATCTTCAAAAATTCTTTTTATATCTTTTGGAGTAGCATTTGTCGTAATATCAATATCATTAGAATCAATTCCTAATATATAATCCCTAACAAAACCACCTACAACATAGGCCAAAAAACCATTAGAGTTAATTTCATCAACTAATTTTAATGCAACGTCTAACATTACATCACCACCTTGTATTAACATTTACTCCTATATATATTATACCACACCATAAGAAAAGAGCCCATCTCTAGGCTCCATTTTAACTAAATTTAATCTTAGTTTACAGCGTCTTTTAAAGCAGTTCCAGCTTTGAAAGTAACAGCTTTTCTAGCATCAATTCTAACAACTTCTCCAGTTCTTGGATTACGTCCTTCACGAGCAGCTCTTTCAGAAACAGCGAAAGTTCCGAAACCAACTAGTGGTACTTTATCTCCTTTAGCTAGTGCTCCTGTAATAGCAGCAAAAGTAGCATCGATTGCTTTTGTAGCATCAGCTTTTGTTAATCCAGCAGCTTCAGCAACAGCTTCTACTAATTCAACTTTTTTCATAGTAAAATTACCTCCCTATTTTTATTAAGCATTTCATCATGCTTACATATTAAAAGTATCATATTTCATACACAAATGCAAGAAATATCAACAAATTTTTATTATTTATCAGTAACAAAAAAGAAGACCTTTACATCTTCTTTAATTTGAATAAATATTACTTTGCCATTTTTCTATTAATTGTATCTAATAATTGAACAATATGCCCTATCGCAAATATAAATACACATAATATTAAACCACTAAACCAAATAAATAACATTAACGAAACATTAAACTCTGTCGTAAGACAAGTCCCAGTATACAAAGTTGCACTTGAACCGCAAGTTGGAAATAAATTACCCAGTAATATTCCTATAAAAAATATAATAACAAATATTACAATGGCAAAAACCTGATAAAAATTTAAGGTTTGCTTCTTTAATTTATTACTTATTGTATTCGCTTTAGGTAATTCTTCTTTTAACTTTTCAATTTCTTCAAACATATTCATACTTACTTATTCCCCTTCTTAGTAACCTTACTATTTTTTTTAGCGTTCTTGTTTCTACTTTTAATTTCTTCTTTAGGCATACTACTTACACTTTTCTTACCAAAATTTTCAGTAGCTTCTTTTACATCTTCTGCAAAATCATTTATAACTTCTTTAGCCTTATCTAATTTTTCATCTAACTTGGTATCTTCAATTTTTTCTTTAATATCATCTTTTATATCATTAAATTTTTCTTCAACATTGTCTGAAAAATCACTTACTTTTTCTTTAATTGAGTCATACTTTTCATCTAACTTATGTTCCTCGACAAAATCATTAGCCGTCTTTTCTATCTTTTCTTTTATATCATCAAAATTACCTTCATTATTAACCGCAATATATTTACTATTTAAAAACTCTCCATATAAATAAATATATCTAACAAATAATATTATATATAACGTATCAAGTAATGATAAAACAACACCATCAAGACTTGTACTAGAAATTAAATCTACTGCTAATAAAGAAACGTCTAAAACTAAAATAGTACTAAAATACCAATTATTTGAAATTTCATTAAATGGGGACTTCTCAAGTCCTGCTCCAACCCATAATCTACTACTACGAAGTAATGTATGAAATAAATAAATAAGTATTAAAATATCAATCATTAAATTTAATAAACTCGCAAGTCCAAATGACTGAAATACTGTCAGTAATGATGTTACTGCAGATAACAAATATAAAACAATTAAAAATAAATTTAGAAAATCAAAGTATTTTTTTCCTGTCTTAGTCTTTAACGCTATAAAATAAATACTTACTAGTAAATACATAATATTATGATTTAAAATACTTCCAAGCATACTAACTGGACTTAAATTATTTTTAATCGCAAAACTTTGACTAAGTAAAACAATAATCATAATTAATCCAATAATAAAACTAGTTATTAAATTAGGATTATCAAACCCCTCAACTTCATTTTTATTTATCTTATTTTTATTTTTACTCATATGCATCGCCTTCCTATATTAAGATTATACCACAACAAATAAGTAACTTCTAAAAAGAAACTAAATTTTCTTTTAAACTTTACAATACTATGATATAATTAAGGCTGAATTGGAGGGGATACTATGTCTATACCTACAGTTGCTTTAGTTGGAAGACCAAATGTTGGTAAAAGTACACTTTTCAACAAAATAGTTGGTAAAAAAGTATCTATTATCGAAGATATACCTGGTGTAACTAGAGATAGAATTTATCAAGAAGCAATATACAATAAAAAGAAATTTTATTTAGTTGATACTGGTGGTATTGATACTACCAAAATGACATTTAATGATGAAATAAAAATGCAAGCTGAAATTGCCATTAAAGATGCAGATGTTGTTGTCTTTATTGTTGATGGAAAAGAAGGCTTAACACACAATGATTTAATCGTTCGAGATATTCTTAGAAAATCAAGTAAACGTGTAATTGTTGCTATTAATAAAATGGATGTTAAAGATGCTAAAGATAATATATATGATTTCTATGAATTAGGATTTGACACCTACATACCAATCAGTAGTATTCATAATACAGGTTATGTTGAACTAATGGATACTATCACCATGGGCTTCCATGAACACGAAGAAGTAGTTGATGAAAGATTAAAGTTTTCAATTATCGGACGTCCAAATGTTGGTAAAAGTAGTTTAATGAATGCCTTACTAAATGAAGAACGTGTTGTTGTTTCAAACGTTGCGGGCACTACTCGTGACTCAATTGACTCTGTCTTAAAATATCATAATGAAGAATACATTTTAATTGATACAGCCGGTATGCGAAAAAAAGGAAAAGTCTTTGAAGCAATCGAAAAATACAGTCTTCTTCGTTCACTAAAAGCTATCGATCGTAGTGATATATGTTTAGTAGTAATCAATGCTGAAGAAGGTATTACTGAACATGATAAACATATCGCTGGATATGCTATTGAACGCGGAAAAGGATTAATCTTTGTTGTCAATAAATGGGATACAGTAACTGATACAACTATTCAAGAATTTGAAAAACTAATGCGTGCCGAATTCCAATTCGCAACATATGCCCCTATCGTTTTCCTATCTGCTTTAACTAAGAAAAGACTTCATACATTAATGCCAATCGTTATTGAAGTTGCTGAAAACATCAAACGGGAAATAAAAACAAGTGTTATTAATAATGTAATTCTAGATGCCTATCAATTAAACTTACCACCATCATATAAAGGAAAACGTTTAAAAATATATTTTACGTCACAAACTGGTACTAAACCACCTAAATTTACATTTAGAGTTAATAATAAAGGCCTAGTTCATTTCTCATATGAAAGATATTTAGAAAATAAAATAAGAGAAAGCTTTGACTTTACAGGTACCCCTATAACATTACAATTTAAAAATAGGAGTGGTGATGATATTTAATGATAATTGATAATAATAGAGATTTCTCTAATCAACATAGGCAAATGAATAGTCAAAATAATGATCAACCAACTAGTAATAACCAAATTGGAAATACTTTTGAAAATAAATGGAACCAAATTAATAAATACAATGAGCATCGTCCCCAAACAAATAATATCTTTGTTAAAGATATTAAAGAACAACATTATACTGATTCCTCAAATACTAATCAAATGCAAGATCATACCCTTGCTTTACTAAATGAGCGCCTTAAACAAGGAACTATTTCCTTAGAAGAATTTAATAAAAGATGTGCTCTTCTTGGAAAGCAAAGACAAGATACGCAAAAATACAACAAAATATTTTAAACAAAAACTTCCTTCTACATATAATTTAGTAGGAGGTTTTTATATGTTTGGAGATAATTTTTTCAAGAAAGTTGAAAATAAAACTAGTATCAATAAAGACACAATTTTATCCCTTGCCGGGAAACTACAAAACTCTAATATGAAAGATGAAAAAACAATAAGGGAAGTAATCAAAGAAATAAGCGCAATGACTGGCAAGGAAGTATCAAAAGAAAAAGAAGATAAAATTGTCACTACTATTTTAAAAGACGATGTTCCTAAAAATATAGACCAACTATTTTAATATCAAATTAGTGAAATTTACAAACTAAAAGAACTTTTGTTCTTTTTTGTTTTGTTTATACATACTTTTTATTGTATAAGGAGAATGTATATGGATAAACAAGAAATAATTAAAAACATAGCTAAACGTAGTGGTGGCGATATTTATCTTGGGGTTGTTGGTGCCGTAAGAACTGGTAAATCTACTTTTATAAAACGAGTTGTGGAAACTTTAATCGTCCCTAATATTGAAGATGAGTATGAACAAAAACGAGCTTTAGATGAAATACCTCAAAGTGCTGCCGGTAAAACAATCATGACTACAGAACCAAAGTTTGTTCCAAATAATGCTGCTAAAATTAAAATAGATGACTTCAGTTGTAATATTCGTCTAATTGATTGTGTCGGTTATATGATTGATAAAGCTATTGGCGCCAGTGATGAAAATGGTCCACGTATGGTTAAAACTCCCTGGTATAATGAAGAAATACCATTTACTGAAGCTGCTGAAATAGGTACTGAAAAAGTAATCAAGGACCATTCTACTATTGGTATTGTAGTCACTTCAGATGGCTCAATTGGTGAATTTGAACGTAACGACTACCTAGATGCAGAAACACGTGTTATAACTGAATTAAAAGCCATTGGTAAACCATTCATCGTTGTTTTAAATTCAACCCACCCTTCACTTCCAGAAACAGAACGTTTAGCTGAAAAATTAAAGGACGAATATAATGTACCAGTCCTACCAATAAGTATTGAGGCAATGACTGAAAAAGATATGTATAATATTCTAAGAGAAGCTCTATATGAATTCCCAGTTTTAGAAGTAAAAGTCAATATGCCAGAATGGATTGCGATTTTAAATCCTGATCACCCAGTAAAAAAATCCTATATGGAATCAATCAAAGAAAGTATTATTGAAATTGATAAATTAAAAGATATTGAAAACATAACTAATCATTTCACTGAAAATGAATACATTGAAAAAGCTTATTTATCAGATGTTGACCCTGCAACCGGTATTGTCACAGTAAATTTAAATGCTAAAAAAGAACTTTACCAACAAGTTCTAACTGAAATAATCAAAATAGATGTCCGAAGTAAAGCCGACCTATTATCCCTATTCCAAGAGTTTAATACTGCGAAAAAGGAATATGATCAAATTAAATATGCATTAAAAATGGTTAAACAAACCGGTTATGGTGTTGCGACTCCATCTGTTGCTGATATGAAATTAGATAAACCTGAAATAATCAAACAAGGGCCTCGCTATGGCGTAAAATTAAAAGCCGTTGCCCCATCTATTCATATGATTAGAGTTGACGTCGAATCAACCTTTGAACCAATCATCGGTAGTGAAGTTCAAAGTAAAGAGCTAATTGACTATCTTATGAAAGATCATGAACGTAATCCTAATGAAATTTGGAAAAGCGAAATATTTGGCCGAAGCCTTGATTCTATCGTTCAAGAAGGAATTCAATCAAAAATAAATATGATGCCTGACAATATCCGTTTCAAATTACAAACTACACTTTCAAAAGTCGTCAATAAAGGTTCAAATAATATGATAGCTATTGTAATTTAAAAATAAAAGAATTAATAAAACAAAATCTAGATAGCGCCTATTTGCGTTCTAGATTTTTTTCATTTAAACTTATTAATTATATTAAATAATCACAATAATTAGCATGCCCAACTTAGTATGATGCTACTATAATGCTTTATAATACTTTGCCTTTCATTTTCACCGAATGTTGAATTAGGCCATTCTTTTTATAAAATTGAACTGCGTTATCATTTTCGTGAAAAACGTTTAAATGTATTTCTTCTGTTTTATTTTGTTTCCCCCATTTAATTAGCTCATCATACAACTGCTGAGCAATTCCTATATGTCGATATTTCTCATCTACAACTAATTCTTCTAGCTCTAAAATACGCCCAAAATAATAATAACTCTCCTTTATATGGCCATGAATTAAACCAACTATTTTATTTTCTAATATTGCCACCATAACATTATGCTTATCATCTTTTATCCAACCTCGAAGATCATCTTTCAAACAAGAAATTTCCTGAGCATTAAAATCCTTAAACTTTTTAAGGAAAAAGTAATACTGGCACTCATAATTTATTAATTGGCCATATAGATTAATCAAGTAATCAACATCGACACTTTCCGCCTTTCTTATATGCATAATTATTCCTCCTTCCATGATCCTATTATATCATATGCACATATAGTCAATTTTTAATTAATGTCATTGTTCCATAGTAATTATATATATGAAATTAATTCCAATAATTTCCAAATTATTTACACAAAAAATAAAGAATCCACTTCATCAGTAGATTCTTTTTGCATTATTCATTAATTTAACATATTCCGCATACAACTCATCATTAGAAAAATTTATTTCTCCGTTGACGATATTATAATTACCACTATTATCCTTTAAAAAGATAAGTACAGCCCTTACTGCATCAATATGACTATTAGTATCAACTCTTTTAACTATCAAATCTAATTTACTTTTTTCAAGTTTCTCATCAAAATTATTCTTTTTAACTAAATCTTTATATAATTTAATGATTTCCTCATCATCTGTATATTTATAAATATATTTATTAATATCACTATCATCCATATAATAAGCTAACTTATCAGCTCTATTATTAAAAATATTTTGATATCTATCAATATATTTTAATGACTCCAAAAAGTCCGGCCCATACTTTTCAACATTCCCCACTAACAACAAACTATCAAGTCTAGCATCATACATTATTCCTGTAACTTTTTGAACATTAACAGCATATTCATCTAAATACGCCTTTATTGCCTCTTCAACAACTGCATAATCTCCATGACTCTCTACCTTACTATTATATCTATCTTTAGAAAAACTTAATTCTCCCAAAGCATTAACTTCTCTTTTTAATACATTTTTTAGTGTCACATCTCTTAATAAGACTATCCCGCCAATAAGTAACATATCTACTAAGACAAAGCAACAAAACACTAAAAATTTTCTACTTTTACTCAAATACCATCACCTATTATAATAATATCATAAAATTAAACTATTGTTTAGTACTTTGTTGACTTCTTTACCATAAATAAATCTTCCAAACTCGCTCCCCTCAAGAACCTTATCAAAATCTTCATCCACCAGACAATAAAACTTCTCATTCGAATATCTTTTATCATTATATTTTTCTATAAAAAAATAATCATCAGTTTCAAAATAAAACTTTTCATCAGTATAAACAACTACTCTTAAATCTAGACTATTGGAATATTCAGAATCATCTAACTTTATTGCTTCTAAAAATATTCCAATTTTATTATGAGAAAAGACCTTTATTTTATAAAAGCCACATAAGCCTAATTTAAATTTTAATTTATACAAAACATCTTTAACACACTTAATAATCTCATCGCGATTATCTAAATCAACTTTTTTAATATATTCTCTATTCATAAAAATATTGTAAACATCTTTGCCGCACATTTCTATCTTCATATACTCACCACTATAAGTATATGAAAAAAGACTTAGATAGTTTCATCTACCAAGCCTTCTATTTTCTTAAGTACATCTTTAACTCCTAATTTAGTTACACTGGAGAATACTACTAAATCATCCCCTACCACTAAATCAAGTGTTTCAAGTATTACCTTTAAGTTTTTTTCTTTCTTACTTCCTGGAACTTTATCTGCTTTAGTCGCAACTATTGTCACAGGAACATTATAATATTTTAAAAAGTTATACATCAATAAGTCATCTTCTGTTGGTTTAAGTCTAAAATCAATCAACATAAAGACTCTTTTTAACTCTTCTCTTTTTTCTAAATATTCTTCAATCATCATTCCAAATTTAGCTTGAGTCTTTTTATCAACAGCAGCATAACCATAACCAGGAACATCGATTAAGTAAAATGAATTATTTACTCCATAAAAATTTAGTGTTTGAGTTTTTCCAGGTCTTGCTGAAGTATAAGCTAAATTTTTTCTAGAAAGAATTGAATTAATAAAGCTACTTTTACCAACATTACTGCGTCCAACAAGTAGAAACTCTGGTTTCCCATCTATTGGATATTGACTTCTTCTAGTAGCAATAACCTCTAAATTAGCTTCCTTAATAACCATACTATTTCTCCTCACTAATAGTCTCATTATATTTAATAAGACAATTATCTAAATCTTGCATTAACTGCATTGCCTCAGTAAAACTCTTAAGTTTTGCACCTGATGCAAATTTATGTCCCCCACCATTATACGCCTCCGCAACACCATTTATTTCTGGTCCACGAGAGCGAATTGATACACGAATCTGATCATTCTTAACATCTTCTGTTATTGTTGCCCAAACTAAAACTTCATTAATAAAGTTAAAGTTATTAACCATATTACCAGCTGAAGCACTATCAACTTCTAATTGTTCAAGTATTTCATTAGTAATTTTTATATAGCCAAGTCCATTATCTGTAACAGTCATATTTAAGGCTATATAGCCTTCCAATCTAACTTCATTCATTGGTCTTAGATATAACTTTTTATAAACCTCGCTAAGGGAGAATTTATATTTCTTTAGAAATATAGATATTAAACCAAATGTTTTTGAATTACAACTATCAAATAAAAATCTATTAGAATCAGATACCAATCCAAGATATAACGTTTCCGCAATACTCTTATTACATTTTAATCCCACATTCATTATAAAATTCATTATAATTTCTGCCGTTGAACTTGCTGTATCATCTATATATTCTAAATCACAAAACTCTTCAACAAATGGATGATGATCAATTTTAATCATATAAGAAAATTGTGAAAAATCAACAGAATCAACTCGTTTCTTATCTGGAGTATCTAAAACTATTAGTAATGCATTATTTACCTTTTCAAACTTATCTAATCGACCAACTTGATGAAATTTTGCACTACCAGTTCCAATAGCTAAAACTTTCTTTTCTGGAAAAGTTAATTTAATAGCATCCCTTAAAGCTAATTGACTTGCTAAAGCATCAGGATCAACACCAATATGTCTCGCAATAACAATTGTTTGAAATTTCTCTATTTTCTTATATATTTTTTTAAACATCACACATTTCCTATCTATTAATTAAGTTTAATGTATCTCTAGCAATCATCAATTCTTCATCAGTTGGTAAAATATAAATTAATGCACTAGAGTCATCTGTACTAATCTTTGTAAATTTACCTCTTACATTGTTAGCTTCTTCATCAAGCTTAAATCCTAAGCAAGCTAATTTATCTACAATTGCTTTTCTTGTTGCAATACTATTTTCACCAATTCCAGCTGTAAAGCATAATACATCACAACCACCTAATAAAACATAGTATCTAGCAATATAATCAACTACTGTTCTAACAAATTTAGCTTGAGCAAGCTTACATTGTTCATTTCCTTCAGCAATTCCAGCTTCAATATCTCTTGAATCACTACTAACACCACTTAATCCTAGGTATCCTGATTTCTTATTTAAATCATCAATGATTTCTCCGGCATTCTTTCCTTCTTTTTCCATAACAAATGGAATAATTGATGGATCGATATCACCAGAACGAGTTCCCATCATGATTCCTGCAAGTGGAGTAAATCCCATAGAAGTATCAACGCACTTACCATCTTTAATAGCCGTAATCGAACCACCATTTCCTAAGTGACAAGAAATAATCTTTAAATCATCTCTTTTTAACTCTTCAGCAATACTTAGTGCAATATATCTATGACTTGTACCATGAGCACCATATTTTCTTACTTTATAATTCTCATACCAACTATAAGGTACAGGATATAAATAACTTACTGGATC
>CAZTRE010000009.1:0-39876 GCA_964616405.1 uncultured Mycoplasma sp.
AAAAAACAATTTATAGTAGTTTATTTTAATAAGTTGTGATATAATTAGTTTATATCGATGTTGATTAGGAAGTAGTAATAATTGATTATTTTATAGAGAACTCATGGTTGGTGGAAATGAGTAAATATAGGTTATGAATTCATCCTAGGAGTCCTTACTAATAATAAGCGTTACTTCGCGTTAAGAAGTTTTGAGTGTATAGTAGATAACTATAAAATAAGGTGGTACCGCGATTAGTTCGTCCTTATGTTATAGTTATTTTTTTTATTAGTAAGTTAATTTTATGTGAGGAGTGAAAAATATGAATATTGAAGTATTAAAAACAAGTATACTTAATGATTTGGAAAAAGTAAGTGATTTAAAACAACTAAATGATTTAAAAGTTGAATATTTAGGAAAAAAAGGAAAAATTACAGAACTTAATCAAATGATTAAAGATGTACCAAATGAAGAAAAACGTGAATTTGGACAAAAAGTAAATGAACTTCGTACTTTATTTAATGATGGATATGAAAAATTAAAGAATGAATATGAGAGTGCTGCATTAAATGAAAAGTTGGCTAGTGATGCAATTGATATTAGTTTGCCAGCAACTAGTGTTAAAGTTGGGGCTCCTAATATTTTGGAGAAGCTAATTGAAGAGGTTGAAGAAGTATTTATGTCTATGGGATATGATGTTGTAGATGGTCCGGAAATTGAAGAAGATAAATATAACTTTGAAATGTTAAATATTCCAAAGGGTCATCCAGCAAGAGATGCTCAAGATACTTTCTATTTAGAAGGGGAAGAGATTTTACTTCGTAGTCAGACATCTCCTGTTCAAGTACGTACAATGCTTAAAGGTAATGGAGAAACTCCTATTAGAATGATTTGCCCTGGAAAAACATATCGCCGTGATGATGACGATGCTACTCATTCACATCAATTTATGCAAATTGAGGGATTACTTGTTGATAAAGATATTAGTTTAAGCGATTTAAAAGGTACTATAGATGTTATTGCGAAGAAATTGTTTGGAAATGATGTTGAGACGAGATTTAGACCAAGTTATTATCAATTTACAGAACCTAGTGTAGAAGTTGATATTAGTTGTTTTAATTGTCATGGTAAAGGATGTAGCATTTGTAAGAAGACTGGTTGGATAACCGTAGCAGGAGCTGGAATGGTTCACCCTAATGTTCTTCGTATGAGTGGCTATGATCCTGAAGTATGGAGTGGCTTTGCTTTCGGTTTTGGAGCTGAAAGATTAGCCATGCTTAAATATGATATTAATGACTTAAGAGTTTTTTATAATACTGATTTAAGAGAAAGTAAGAATTTTGATAGAAGGGAGGCCGAATAAGATGATAAGTTTAGAATGGGTAAAAGATTATATTGATATTAGTGATCAAGATTTAAAGGAGTTAGCAGTTAAAATTACAAAGGCTGGTATTAATGTTGAAAAAGTCATTACTAATGAGATGGATCATTTAGTAATAGGTGAAGTCATTGAATGTACTGCTCATCCTGACAGTGATCATATGCATGTTTGTCAAGTAAAAGTTGCCGACGATGAGGTGATACAAATTGTTTGCGGAGCTCCTAATGTACGTACTGGATTAAAGGTTGTAGTTGCCTTGCCGGGAGCAGTATTACCAGGAGATTTTACAATTAAGAAGAGTAAACTTCGTGGTGTTGAATCGAACGGAATGCTTTGTGCTCTTTATGAATTAGGGTTAGAGGAAAAAACAGAAGAGGCATATAATAGAGGAATCGAAGAATTAGGTAGCGATGCAGTTGTTGGAACGTCCCCAATTGCTTATTTAGGACTTGATGATACTTTATATGAACTTGATATTCATAAACATCGTAATAATGACTGCTATTATCATATTGGATTTGCTTATGAAATTGGGGCAATTTTAAATAGAAGAGTTAAGTTACCAGAGATTATTTATAAGACAATTGATGAAAATATTAGTGATCATTTTAGCTTGAAAGTAGAGACAGAAAAGTGTCCATATTATTTAGCTAAGATGGTAAAAGGTGTTGAAATAGGAGAAAGTCCAGAATTTATTAAGAGACGTCTTATTGCTGCTGGAATGCGTCCTATTAATAATGTAGTAGATATTTCTAATTATGTAATGTTAGAGTTTGGACAACCACTTCATTTTTTTGATAAAAATAAGCTAGGAGAAAAAATTGTTGTTAGAGATGCTAAAGATGGTGAAAAAATTACTACATTAGATGGTGTTGAAAGAAGTTTAAAGAGTAGCGATATAGTTATTACTGATGGAGAAAAACCAGTATGTATCGCTGGAGTTATGGGTGGAGAAAATACTGATGTTGATGAAAATACAGAAGATATATTAATTGAATCAGCTATTTTTGATGCCGTTAGTATTCGTTATACAGCAAATAACTTAGATCTTAGAAGTGAAGCTTCTATTAGATATGGTAAAGGACTAAGCTATGAATATACAGAAATGGCAATTAATAGAGCTTGTCATCTATTAGAAAAGTATGCAAATGCGAAGGTATTAACTGGCGTAGTTAGTTATGATAAAATTGATAAGACACCTAAGAAGGTTGAATTTATTCCAGATGATGTTAATAAATTATTGGGTATTACAATTAGTGAAGAAGATATGAAAGTGGAACTTGAAAGATTAGAATTTGCTTATGAAGTAAATAATGGTAAATTCTTGGTAACTATTCCACAAAGACGTCTTGATATTGATCCTAATGTTAATGACATTGCGGAAGAGATCGGTAGACTTTATGGATATCATAATTTAGTTAGTACAATGCCAAATGTTCCTATTAGACGTGGCGAATATATTGGTGATGTAAAATATCGTAAAATGATTTCAAAAAGACTTAGAGGTCTTGGATTAAATGAAGTTAAAACATACACCTTAGTTTCTCCGGAAATGGCAGCCTTATATGATGATAAAAGAGAAAATGTTTTTTTACCAAATCCAATGAGTAATGATAAGAGTGTTGTTAGAACGACGCTTGTTCCTTCATTATTAAATGTTTATAATTATAATAAGAAGCGTAAGGTAAAAGATATAGCTTTATATGAAATATCTAAGGTTTATGATAAAAGTTATCAGGAAATTAGCTTAATTACTGGATTATTTTCTGGAAACTATACAAGTAATGGATGGAGTAATCCTGTAAAATATGATTTCTATATCGTTAAGGGAATCATTGAAAATATTTTAGATTTTATGGGATTTAAAAATAGATATAGTTTTGAAGTTGGAGATGCTAATATTTTACATCCAGGAGTAAGTGCAAATATTTTACTTGATAGAGTAAAGATTGGTGTTATTGGACGTGTTCATCCTAGTGTTTGTAAAGATGAAGTTTATGTATTTGAATTATCCTTAAATGCCTTGATGAGTAAGATTAAGCCACTTAAGTTTAAGGGAGCTCCTAAATACCCAGGAATAGAAAAAGACATGGCTTTTGTCTTAAAGAAAGACATTACCGCTGGAGAAGTAATGGATACTATTAAAAGAGCTGGTGGAAGATTACTACAAAGTATTTCAGTATTCGATGTATATACTGGTGAAAATGTAGGAGAAGATGAAAAGTCATTAGCATTCAAACTTAACTTTATGGATGCAACTAGAACATTAACTGATGATGAAGTTATGAGTGTATTTAATAATATTATTAATCATGTTGAAAATACACATAATGCTAAATTACGTGATAAATAAAATAAAAGGATTAACTTTTAAGAAGTTGATCCTTTTTGTATATGTTGTTTAATTAAGTCAATAATAGTATTTTTTAATTCTTGATCGGCTTGTTCCCATACAAGTTCAAAAAATACCCCTAATCCTGGGAGCGTTATCTCATCTTTTGACGCAATTGATTCATCGATAGCTGCTTTTAAGGCTTGATAGTCGTCTCCTTTAAAATTATTAATTATGTGTTCTCTTATAGACATGAAGCATTCCTCCTCATATATATAATGTGGTAATAATTAAATTTTATACAAATAAAAAGATTAGGATTTGTTTGGTTGTTGGGGAGAAAACTTTATTTTTTAAGAGTTTTATTGTAGAATATAGGTGGTGATTGATATGCAATTGGATGTTGATGGCACTTATTATAATATTATTATTGAAAAAAAAGCTGGAAATAGAAATACTTATATAAGAGTAAAAAAAGATTTAACAGTTCAGGTTACAACAAATAAATTCACGAGTGACAAAGCTATTATGAAGTTGATTGAAGATAATTATCAAAAAATTGTTAAGATGATAGAGGCACAATTAAAGAAAAATAGTAATAATGAGGGCTTTTTCTATTTAGGGAAAAAGTATGAAATTGTGTATGCTTCATTTGGTGATATAACATTTGGTGAAGATAGAGTTTTTATTAATAAAAAGTTAGATATTGATAAATGGTATAGAGAACAAGCTAAGATTTTATTTCAAGAACATTTTGATATGATGTATGAGAAGTTTTCAAGAAGAATTCCTTATCCTGATTTAAGAATTAGAAAGATGACAAGTAGATGGGGAGTTTGTAATATTAGGACAAAGGTTATTACACTTAATTTAGAACTTATTAAAAGAGATACTAAATATTTAGATTATGTTATTGTGCATGAGTTAAGTCATTTGATATATGGAGATCATTCTTCGGCTTTTTGGAAATTAGTTGGAGAGAATATGAAGGACTATAAGAAGTATCGTGAGGAGATGAAGGAGTTTTGATGGTAGTTACTAGTTTGGAAAATGAACGAGTTAAAAGATTTTGCAAGTTACAGAAAAGAAAATATCGCGAAGAATATAAAGAATATATTGTTGAAGGGGAACATTTAGTACTAGAAGCTTATAAAAGTGGGGTAATAAAAGAGTTACTTGTGATGGAAGGGTGTGAGGCAGTAGTTCCCGCTTTAAATATTAATTATTATAGTAAAGAAGTAATGAAGAAAATATCTTCAATGGATACTCCTCCTACAGTAATGGCATTATGTGATAAAAGAGAAAATAATGAATTAAAAGGAAATAAAATTTTAATTTTAGATGGTATTCAAGATCCAGGTAATTTAGGAACAATTATACGTAGTGCTTTAGCTTTTGGAATTGAGACAATTGTATTAGATGAAAATACAGTTGATTTATATAACCCAAAGGTTTTAAGAGCGACACAAGGAATGTTTTTTCATATTAACATTATTACTATTAACGGAGTAGAGGTTATTAATACTTTGAGGAGTAAAGGTTTTGCAGTGTATGGTACAAATGTGGATATGGGAGAAGATGTTAGAACATTAAAGGCAGCTGAGAAAGAAAGGTTCGCTTTAGTAATGGGTAATGAAGGTAATGGTGTTCGAAAAGAGATTAGTAAACTTTGTACGAAAGATTTATATATAAGTATGAATGAGTGTGTTGAAAGTCTAAATGTAGCGATCGCAACATCGATTTTACTTTATGAATTGGGGAGAAAATAATGAAGAAGATTTTAATTGGAAAAGTAGTATCAACTCATGGAATAAAGGGTGAAGTTAAAATACTAAGTGATTTTCAATTTAAAAACAAAGTATTTAAAGTTGGAAATAAATTGATAATAGATGATGAATTATTTGAAATTAAGACTTATCGTCACCACAAAAACTTTGAAATGGTTACATTGAATGATTATAAAGATATTAATGAAGTGTTATTTTTAATCAAAAAGAAAGTTTATATTGATGAGGATACTTTAAATCTTGAAAATGATGAAGTGTTGGATGAGGAATTAATTAATTATAGTGTGGTAACATTTGATGGACAAAGAGGGAAAATAAAAGAAGTATTTTTAGCGAGTCCAACTAATAAAATTATTAGAGTACAATTTGAAAAAGAGGTTTTAATACCATTTAGAGAACCGCTTATTAAAAAAATAGATAAAGAAAGAAAAGAAGTAGTTGTAGAACTTATAAGTGGTATGTAAGGAGGGATTGGATGAAGCTTGATATTTTAACATTGTTTCCGGAGATGTTTCAGGGACCATTTAGTGAATCAATAATTAAAAGAGCAATAGATGAAGAAAAAATAGAAATTAATATTCATAATTTTCGGGATTATACTGAGGATCCTCATAAAAAGGTAGATGATACTCCTTATGGTGGAGGGGCTGGAATGGTTCTTACTTGTCAGCCAATATTTGATTGTATTGAAAAGATTAGAACGCCAGAGGCAAAGGTTATTTTACTTACTCCAGCAGGAATTCCTTATAAACAAAAAATTGCTTATGACTTGTCAAAAGAGAAGCATTTGATTATAATATGTGGTCATTATGAGGGCTTTGATGAGCGAATTTGTTCTATTGTGGATATGGAAATTAGTATTGGAGATTATGTTTTAACAGGAGGAGAAATCCCGGCAATGGTATTGGTGGATTCAATTGGAAGATTAATTCCAGGGGTTATTACAGAGGCTTCTCATATAGAAGATTCTTTTAATGAAAATTATTTGCTTGACTATCCAACTTATACAAAACCAAGAAATTTTAGAGGTATGGAAGTGCCAGAAGTATTATTATCAGGAGATCATAAAAAAATTGCAGAATATAGATTAGAAGAGAGTGTTAAGAGGACTAAGGCAAGAAGACCGGACTTATTAGAAAAGTAGGTGGAAATATATGTATACTATTAAAGAGATCGAGTGTAGCGGAGAAATAATAGAATGGAATGAATTTAAGGGCTTTTTGATGACTTCACGTAATGGTTTTCGCATTAATAATGAAGTCATAAAAAAGATTAATGTTGTTTCTAAAAAATTGGCTAGTGGTCCAGCTACTAAGAAAGTTATGAAAAAGTATAGTGCATTGATTACAATTTTAACAGATCTTATTATTAGTGATGATGAAACGGGAGATGCTTTTAGAGAAGCCCTAAATCATATTGAAAAATTTCGTTTAGAAATAAAAGTAAAGTATCGAGAGTTTTTAAAAAGAAAAGAGTTAGAGTTAATGTCAAAGCAATTAGCAACATTAAAAAAGGAAGCTGAAAATAGGCTCTTAGAAATAAGTGAAGAATTACTAGCATCTAAAAATAATGGCAAAGGAAAGTAGAAGAGCCCGCAGTGGTTTCTTTTTTTTCTGATTGTGAAAGATTTAAAAATATGATATAGTTTTTATAGAATAAGAAAGAGGTGGGCTTATATGTTTAAGAAGAATAAAGATATAAAAGTTATGGCATTATTTGCGCTTGGTTTATCTGTAATTGGCGTTGTTTTTGCTTGTGTTACGATGAAGGTGGCGTTAGCTACTAAGACACCAGAGATGGTATGGGATCTTAAATTTTCAGACTTAGTAGTTGAAAAGAAGGGCAATGCTTCTTCCAGTCAGCCTAATGTTAATGTTACAAGTATCGATAACATTAAAGTTAAATTAATGCGTGAAGGTGATAGTGTTATTTATAGATTTAAAATAAAAAATAAAGGATCAGTTGATGCGAAGTTAAAGGTGATGAGTAAAATGAACCCCACTTGTTCTGTTATTAATAAGATTTTGACAATTGATGCCTGTAGAAATGTTTCTTATACTTTGACTTATAATGATGGAACTACACTTACAAATGCCGATGTAATTAAGGCTGGAACTAGTAAAGAAATAATTATGAAAATTGAATATTTAGGTAAAGAATTTACTGAAGTAGAAATAACTGATTTAGATTTGATGTTATTATTTGAACAAGTGTAGTTGGTGGTATTAATGATAAGAGTGAAGAGTAGAGACTTTTTATTGATGATATGTGGTCTTTTGCTTCTAGTAATTGCTTTAGTTACAGTTATTGGTAATGTTATTGTAGATGCCCGGGAGATAAGTGATGTCGAACGAGAGAGAGATGTTGCTAAAAATATTAAGTCGGCATCTATTAATGTTAGGGTAACTGGAAAAGGTAATTTTGTAGAAAAGGGGCCTAAATACAAAGATTTAGTTATTTCAGATTATAATGTTAAATTATTGCATAACGGAGACTCTGTTAAATATGAATTGCTACTTTGTAATGATGATAACGAAGATGTTTTAGTACAAGGTATTTCGATGGAAAATGTAATTTGTAGTGATCAGAATGGTAATGAGAAATCATGTGATAAAGTAAAAATAAATAAAAGTGTTTATATAGATAATCAGGAAGTAGTAGGAGTACTTTCTTTAAAACGTAATTCTTGTGCTTCAGTGATTATTGAAACAAAGTATGAGAAAACTTTTTTAGAAAGGGAAATAATTGTTCATATTGATCAATTTATTCTTAATATTAAAGCCATATAAAAGTAATACGAAGTGTCGTATTATTTTTTAATTTTTAGTTGTTTATTTAGTAAAATATGGTATACTTTATATATGATATAGGGGTGTGTAGGAAAACTATTGGGGTGATATTAGTGGAAAAGCAAAATAAGAATACTATGCAAAAAAAGGTTTTGAGTAGAAATAGAAATAAGAATAAAAACAAGGCACTTCAAAATAGGATAAAGGAACGTGAAATAGCTAAGAAGGATAAAGCTATGCGTCTTGCGAGGGGGGTTGATGCGGCTGTTACTGAAGTAACAATTGAAGATGAAGCGCTTCGCGATGAAATAGTTGTAGTTCCTGAGAGAAAAGCAGTTTCTTTTGATAATGATTTTTTTGATCTAGATGATAAAAAAGTTCAAGTTAATGATACTAACGATGATGAGAGTGAAGATGATTTTATTAAAGTAGAGGTCAATAAATTTAAGTTTGAAGATGAAGAAAAAGATAACGCTACTTCTAATAAATTTAATTTTATGACTGAAGAAAATGAAATTTTAGAAAAGGTTGATACTGATATATTAGAAGATTATCATTATGTTGATAATGATAATTTGGAAAATGTATATGATGATTATAGTGATTCTGTTAAAATTGAAACTGTTGAAGCAGAGGAAATTATACCTCGTCCGACAGAAAATGTTGATATTAATGTGAGAAAGTATATTAGTTTTGAAAAACGCGTACTAGCTTGGTTTATATTTATTATAATTACATTTTTTATTGCCGGATTACTTATTTTTAAGACAGTTACTGGAGCCTATGATGAGGTAATTTCTTATGATGAAGCAAGTAGTGTATCTTATAATGTTTGTATTAATAATGATACATATAATCAATATTATGCAACAAGTTGTTTAGATGAGGGTATGGAATATTTGACAAGTATTTCTGAGAGAATGCCAGCAAGTTTTAAATATACAGTTGATTATAGTAGTGAAGTTGAAAATACGCTAGATTATTATGTAGTAGCAAAAGTTATTATTGCGAAGGAAGCTAATGGTAAAATATTAAATACAGTAGAGGATGTTTTAGTAGATAGGACCAGTTATTCCCTTTTTTCTAAAAAGGCCGAATTTTTAGTAGATGTAGTTATTCCTATTAAGAAGTATATTGATTACGTAGATAATTATAATAGGCAATTTGGTCTTACTAGTTATGCAACGCTCGATGTAGCTTTTTATGTAGATAATGGTAATGAAATTAAGAAAGTTTCTGCTTTAGCTATGCCAATATCAACAGCAACATTTAGTGTTGAAAGAAAGAATACACAGGCAGTTAATCAAGTCTTAGAAACAGAAGGTACTGATGGTTGGGGAAATTTAAATACATCTTATGCTGTGGTTGGATTAATATTTGTATTATTTGTATTATTTGGAATTATCAAATTATCTAATTTAGTTTATAAAGCAATTGGAACAAGTAGTGTATATCAGAAAAAGTTAAATAGAATATTGAGAGAATATGATCGATTGATTGTTATAGCAAGAGGGGAATATACTATTGATCCAAGCAAGAAACTCGTTAAAGTAGCATCATTTAAAGAATTACTTGATGCGAGAGATACATTAGAAAAACCAATTGTATATTTGAAGGTTAATAGTGTAAAGAGTGAATTTTATGTGGAAGATAGTGAAGCTATTTATAAATACACAATGAAGGAAGCTGATTTTGGAGGAAAATAATTCCTCCATTTTTTTTACAGAAATTGCGAAAAAATTAATAGTTTTCGTTGCATTTTAATGGGGTGTATGTTATAATCAACTTTGTCAAAGCGCAATGATCCGCTGTTTATCGATTTTATTTAATATGATCATTGGTTAAAATAAATTAAGAGAGGAGAAAGAATATGAATATTATTGACAAAATTAATGAAAAACAAATTAATCCTAACATTCCTGAATTCCGTGTTGGAGATACTGTTAGAGTAGATGTTAAGATTATCGAAGGAAAAAGAGAAAGAATCCAAGCTTTTGAAGGTGTTGTAGTTGCTAGACGTGGTGGTTCAGTTTCTGAAACATTTACAGTACGTAAGATGTCTAGTGGTGTAGGAGTTGAAAGAACTTTCCCAATTCATTCACCAAAAATAGCTGGTATTACAGTTGTACGTAGAGGTAAAGTAAGACGTGCTAAACTTACATTCCTTAGAGGTATGATAGGTGGATACCGTATTAAAGAAAGAGGACAAAAGTAAGGCCAAGCCTTATTTTTTTGTATTGGTTAGGTATATGGATATGAATAAAAAGAAGGTTATAAAAGAAGTTTTATCTTATGTGCTAATTATAGTAGTAGTTATTTTGATTAAATTTTATATTGTCTCACCTATTAGAGTTAATGGTGATTCCATGTATAATACTTTACATGATAAAGATATTATGATTTTGAATGAGGCTGGTTATTTATTTGGTGATATCAAGCGATATGATATTGCTGTAATTAAATATAATGATGAGTATTTAATTAAAAGAATAATCGGGTTACCAGGAGAAAAAGTTGAATGCCGTGATGGTGTGATTTACGTTAATGGTAAAAAAATAAAAGATGAGTATGCTTATGGTGTAACAGAAGATTTTTCTATGACAATAGTACCTGATGGGGAGTATTTTGCTTTAGGCGATAATAGAAGTAATTCATTGGATAGTAGAAAATTTGGAACTTTTTCGAAAAAATTAATTAAGGGAAAAGCAAACCTTACAATTTATCCATTTAAGAGATTCGGATTAAAAGAATAGGTATTGTTTTTATTCTAAATGTGTTATACTAAAAATAGTAGGAGGAGTTAATATGACAAAGAAAGAGTTTAAAGAAAAATGTAAGAAAGAAAAAACGAAAAATTATAAACTTATGGTTGCTGGAGGAACTTTTTCAATAGCCGGACTTTTAATTGTTTTAGCAGGCCTTTTTTTAACAAATGATTTTGCTCAACAAATTACTATGTATGTGGTAGCAATTATACTTGCTGTTATAGGAATGACTTTGGATATCATTGGAGAAGTTGGAATCGCTAAAGAATATAAAGAACAGACTAATAAGTAAGGTTTAAAGTTAGGAAGCAGGATAGCTTCCTTTTTGTTTGATTGACTTTTTTGAAAGAAAATAGTATAATAGGGCATTATATATGAGGGGGATTATTATGATTACATTAAAGGATGATGCTAGAAGTATAGTTGAAACGGACAAAAAGTATGTAATTAAGAGATATAAAAATTTAAGTAAACAAGAAAATAAAGCTCTAATTAGAAAACTAAAGATTGGTAAAAGTCTTAGTATTGATGGATTAATTACGCCGATTGATTATACACTTAAGAATGGTAAATTAGATGAAATATATTATCCTTACTTTGAGGGGGTTGTTTTTGGGGATCTTTTAAATCAATCGGGACTTACTCTTCCTTTAGATGTTATTGTAGATTATTATGAAAAAATAGAAAAGATTGTGAAAGAATGCCATTCACAAGAAGAAAAAATAATTATTCCTGATTTATTAACTGGTGGGAATGTTTTATATAATCCTGAAACTAAGGCTGTAGGTATAGTTGATTATGATGATTGTCAAGTTGGAAAATATGAAACTGATTCAATTAGCGACTTTATTTATAATAAAAATACTGCTTTTTTACTTCATAGTCCAAAGTATTATAGAAAAGGACTTTATTCAGAAAATATAGATATGTTTTCTATTTATACGGGATTTATATATTTTGCTACAAAGATGAATTTGCCTAAGGTACCATTTTTAAAACAAGATTTAGATCAATATTTACAAATGGTAGGGTTTAATGGTACATCAGCAGCGCAAAAGATAAAAAAGATATGTGATCCAAGGCAAGATAATCCATATTTAGAAGAATCTTTTAAAGAACTTAGAGATAATTTTACTTTAACAGCGTCTAGCCCAGGAAAACCTAGAGTGTTAGTTAAGAAGTAAGCGTTAGGTAAATAACAAATAAATTTTGAATTTTGTCAAGATTTTAAGATGTAACTAGATTTAGTTACATTTTTAATTTGTTATAAACCATTTTGGTTGTATAATGAATATATGGAGGTACTTATGAAAGAACGTATTATTAAAATTGTAAGGGGTTTAGGAATTGAAGAATTAAAAGAAGTTACAGAACTATGGGAATTGCCAGGGGCTTATGTTAATATGGAAAGTTCTTTATTAGATGGTGAAAAGAAGAAAGTTTTAGATGATAATAAAATGTATTTATGTTGTCAAGTGGAAATTAATGAGGAAGAATGCTATGGTGTGGCAGCAGATGAAGAAAGAATAGTTGTTTATCGTTATAAAAATGAAGGAGAAGAATCTTCTATTGTAAAAATTGTGGAGTTGTAGAATATGAAAAGATGCAGCTGGTGTAATTTAAATAATCCATTATATGTAAAATATCATGATGAAGAATGGTGTGTTAAGAGTAATGACGAAAGATATTTATTTGAAATGCTGATATTAGAGTCTTTTCAAGCGGGTTTATCTTGGGAATGTATCTTGAATAAAAGAGAAAGTTTTAAAGAAGCTTATAATAATTTTGATATTGATAAAGTGATTATGTATAAAGATGAGAAAATAGAAGAATTGTTAAACAATAAAAGTATTATTAGAAATAGGTTAAAAATTAAAGCAAGTATTAATAACGCAATAATATTTAAAAAAATTCAAGATGAATATGGTAGTTTTAATAATTACTTAGAAGAGCATGGTGCTAATAAGGTTATAGTTGAAAATAATAAGACAACGAATGAATTATCTGATATTATTTCTTTGGATTTAAGAAAAAGAGGAATGAAGTTTGTCGGTTCGACAATCATATATTCTTATTTGCAGGCAATCGGGGTTATATACTCTCATGAGGATAATTGTTTTATGTATAAGAAAAATTAAAATATGGATATTTACTATTGATACGTTAGTTTTTTAGATGTTCAGATAGAATATTGCTTTATTTTAGAAAATGTGGTATAATATGGGGCAATTAATGGGGGTAGCTGTATGAGGAAATTAACGGATTATGACGTTTTAGTAAATGATGCTTTTTATCGTAGTGAACATATTTTTGATTATATTGAAAATCATAAAAATATGAGTGAACTTGATAGAGAAGCGATAGAAAATACAATATTGGATGCTTTAGTTGATGAAGGATTATTAGATCCCACTAGAGAGTCACTTGATTTGGCTAATTTAGTTGTATGTGATGATTTAGATCATAAAGTTTATGAGGCTAAGCCTAGAGTGACAAGTATACCTTTGGATATAAAGAGAAAAATGCGTAGTAAAGCAGTACAAATAACTGGAGGTATTCCAATATCTGTTTTTTATGCTAAACCGGCCGGAAATGTAAGTTTCTGTATTTATGATATGAATACGGCCCTTAGTTCTTTATTTGATAATTTTTCATTTGTAAATTGTACATATGATTCTCCAACAAGACCTGGAGTTAGAAGTGATGATAGACCTTTTTTGGAAGTTGATTATCATGATGGTAGATATTATATTGATGCATTAACGAAGAGAATGTTTCGAAAAGACTGGTTTGATCAAGAATTTAATTTAGAGGAAACATCTAGAGTAAATAGTAAGGAATTTAATATAGAACAACGAAAAATATATGCGGAGTCGATTACTGATTATTCGTCATATGCATTTTATATTAATTTAGTAAAACCAATGATGGATGAACTAGGAAGATCGAATCCAAAGTTTGCAGAATCAAATTATGAATTTGAGAAAAGTAAGGAATATTTTCCAAGGGAATTTGTAGAAGCTGAACAATTTACGCAAGAATACAAACAATATATGAAGCAAGCAAAGTTAAATGATGAATAAATGATAAAAGCAATTTGATTTTTTATAAATATCTTTAGTGATAGCTAAATTTGTGTTTATATTGACTATATGCTACAATATAAACACTTTTATGAGGTGATAATTATGAGTATATTAGAGGAGAAAATTAATAAAGGGGTCCCGGTAGAAACACCTATTATTTTACCAGCAAATGATTTAATTTCTGCTTGTAGTAATGGCGATAAAGTTAAGAGTGTAATTGAGTTTTATTTTGAACAGTATATGAATTATTTGAAAGGGATAGTACCAACGGAAGATATAGACTTTTTTTATACCTTAGGGGTTACAACAGATAAGGATACATTAGAAAAGAAAATTTGTTTTGCACCGAGTGGATTTTTGTCTTCATTATTTTATAATTTAAACGTAGGTGATATTTGTCATTCTGTAAATACAAGAGGAAATATTTATTATGGGATGATGAATTTAGAAGATTGTTTAGATGATGTGGAAAATAGATTAGAGTTGTTAGGAAAGATTGCGACTAATAATCAATTGAAAAAGGAGTTCCCACTTTTATATAAAAAATATCAATCACAAAATAAGTTGTTGGTAGATATAACAAATATGTATCGAACATTTTATAAAATGAAAGCTGTCCAACCTAAAATGTCACTTCAAAAAACATTAGAACTGTTATCGCAAATGACAAGCTGTTTAAAAACGTTGGGATTGAAAGACGAAGACGCTTTAAAAGCTTGTAATGGAGAATTACCAATAGATAATTTTTGTGGTAGATATTTTAATACATTCCAAGGTTTGGTTGATAATGCTTCTAATATTTGTAATCATTTATTATCAAGCCCAATTGATTTTGGAAAGCTTTCAAATGAAGATAATGAAAGAGTTTCTTTATATATTGCTAATCAATTTTTACTTCTTTGTTGTAATGGAAAAAATATAGAAGAAAAGCAAAGATTCTTGTATCATTTAACAAGCTATTTTAATGAAAATTCTAAACGAAAAAGTGATGATGAAACTAGTATTGTAGTTGGTAAAATAAATAATGTTAATCTTGGTGTTAAGAAATCCGGAAAAAGGGTTACACCTAAAATGCTATATGATGAATATAAGCGAATAGTAGTAGAAAACCCAGAACTACATGTTTTAGATTTTGATGCAATGGATTTTTCAGGAATGAATTTATGCGAAGTTGAAGCATTTATGATTGAATATTTGAAAGATTTGAAGGCAAATTGGGATATAATACCGGCTAGTCAAATGAATCAAGATTTTATGCCAACTGATTCTAATATTAGAAATTATAAATCAGAAGAAGAGAAAAAAGAAAAACAAGAAAAATTAGTAAAACTATATATGGATAAAAAAGAGTTTTATGATTCAACAGATCCTTTCTTTCGAATTATTGGTAAGAATACGTTTGAAGGATATGTTGGACATATTTATACAAATGGTGTAGTTGTGTTAGATAAATTTTTTGAAAATGAAGAAACTAAGAGGGTGGCAGAAGGCCAGGCTATATATGTTATGGATATTAGTGATTTTTATAGATTATCAAGTCTTCCAAAACAGGAATTAATCCATAATCCATTATGTAGGAGAGTTTATCATAAAGGAGATTGGCAAAGTCGAGTACGAGAGATAATTAAGGAAGGGTCTTCAGTGAAAACAGCAAATGAATTAAAAAGATTAATAAAAAGTGGTAAGGTAGAAAAACCACAATAAAAATAACTAGTTAGTTTTAGGAGTATAGTTTATGGAAAAAAAGATAAATAAATCTGGTGTTATAGAAATGGCTTTACTATATGCGAAAAAGTATAGTGATAGTGATACGTTGCCTTTGGATAAGATCAACACGTATGGTAGAATAATAAATGAAAATTTGAATATGATGGGTAGTCCATATTTTCTTGAAGAAAAACACGATCAGGGTCCTCAGTTATATAATTTGGCATTTGATGAAAATAAAAATATGTGTGCAATTATTGATGAAGATGCTGATTTTGAAGCGGCATGGTGGTATTATATTAGCTTCCTTCCTATGGATGTTGTGGTTGCAGCACAAAAAGCAAATGCTTTACATGTAATAGGATTGGATTTTGTTGATGGTAAAATTTTAAAACGTAAAGCATCAGCAAGTAATAATGCTGTTTTAGTAAAAAAATAATTTAAATATAGATTGGCTTAGAGCCAGTCTTTTTTTGTTTATAGTAGGAATGAACTTTACAAATATGGGTTAATATTGTATATTTTTATCATAAGAGAGATGATATGATGAAAGCGGTTAAACGTAAAAAAAATAATATTTTAAAATCAGTAATTGTATTTGTGTGTATTTTTATTTTAGTTTTTACAGGGATAACTATTTATAATGAATACATAGAAAGAAAAAATTTAATTCCAAGTGTAGAAGAATTAAAGAAAGAAAAGAAAAAAAATAATTATCAAGATAAAGATAATACTATTGATAAAACACCTTATGTTAATGAATTGCCTAATTATCGTCAACAATATAATAATGCTGATATAAAGGGAAGGTTGGAAATTCCAGGATTAAAAATTGATACTTTAGTTGTTAGAACTACTAATAATGAATATTATTTAAATTATAGTTTGAATCGTAAATATGATACGTTGGGTGTTCCATTTTTTGATTATAGAAATACAGATTTAAGTAATAACAAACAAATAAATATTTATGGTCATAATACCCAAGAGAAAAGATTAGAAGAGTTTTTGCCAATGATTAATTTGGAAGCCTATTTGGATAAAAATATTTTTGATAATTATAAAGATATATATTTAAGCATTGATGAGAAACGAATAAAGTATGAGGCAGCGGCTGTAAAGATTGTTACTAATAGTGATAATGAACATATGAAATTGTTGTTTTATGGTGATCAAGATTATGTAAACCACGCTAATAAATTGTTAAGTAATACATTGTATAAAAATGATGATTTGAAGATTACAGCTCAAGATAAGTTAATAGTTTTACAAATTTGTCACTATAATCCCGCTAATTCTTATTTGTTAATTATAGGAAAAGAAGTGTAAAAAATGCAAGCGAATGCTTGTTTTTTTTCTCTATTTATGATTATATATAAGTATATGGTAGGATAATAGAGGTGATATTATGGCTATAACGAGTGAATCTCAATTAATTGATATTCAAACGATTAAAAGTGGATGTACGGCATTAAAGTTAGCTGCGGCTGATTTTTCTATGAGCGGAAATGCGGTTATTGAAGCTGGTGAGACCTGCTCTGAAAAAGCTTTATCAATAGATAAAAATACCTTGGAATATGCAATTTCTGATATTGGCGAAGAGATGGTTAGATGTAGATCGGAGATTGAAAGATTTGCTGATACTGTACTTGCAGAAGCTGTAAAAGTTTATAATAATCAAGTTACAGAGTTGAATAGTTATTATAGAGAATTAGAACAACAAGCGATGCAACAAAATAACAATAATGGATAGGGTGTGAGTTAATGGCAAAATTAGAATATAATGAAACTTTAGTAGATAATGCCATAGGCTTATTATTGAAGGGGAAAGAGCGACTTAATGGTACAGAGGAAAACGTAGAAAAAGCTGTCAAAAAAATTATAGGTGCTCGTGGAATACAATTAATAGATACCACTGAGGTTCAAAGTGCAATTGGTTTAGCTACAGCGTATCAAGATGTTATTGATAATACTATTTTACGTATTCAAGATAGGGTAGAAAAAGTAAAAGAGTATAACAAAGATGTAGAGGATACTGGCTTTTTCAAGAGACTATTCGCAACGGCTGGTTTTGGTCTTGCAAAAATATTTGAAGGTGTTGGAGAAGCTGGAGAACAATTGGTTGATGGTTTTGCATCAGGAATAGGATTTGTTGTAGGAATATTTGATAAAGATGCCCAAAATAAAATTGGTGAATTTGTTAAAAAAGATCATGTAGGAGATGCTTTTCAAAGCCTTTATAATAATCAATTAAGTGGAGTAGTAAAAGCTAGTTACATGAAAGAAAATGGAATTGGTGCTAAAGCATGTAAAATCTTTGGAACGATGCTTGGTTATACGGCGATTATGGCAGCGGGTGGTGCTGCGGTTGGTTCGACTGGAGTTGCAGGCTTGACAGCTAAAGTGGGAGCTAGAGCAGCTATTGGTTCTTTAAAACTTGGAGTAGGCGCAGCAATGGTTGGATCGTTAGGTGGAACACAACAGGTTTGTTTACAGAGTGGAATGAGTTATAATGATTCATTTAAACAGGGACTTAAAGCAGCGGCTATTTCCGGAGTTATGGTTGTAGGTGTCAATTATGCATTTAGAGGTTTATCTAAAGCCTTTAATACATTTAAGTCTAATCGTGCTGCTAAAGGAGTGGCAGACGTTGTTGATGATGTCGCTGATGATGTTGTTGATGATGGTATAGGAAGTATAGGACGAAATAAAGGTTCTCGACCTTCAAGAGGATCATCTGGAAATATATTTGATGATGTTGCCGATGATGCAACACGGACATCAGGTCCAAAAACAAATGGTGCGTCACAGACAGCAGGAAAAACAGGCAGTATTGCAGATGATATTTTAGATGTGGCTGGAAAATCCGGTGATGATTTAGCAGATGATTTAGCTAAGGCTGTAAGAGATGGTAAAATTACGCCGGATGAAGCAATGAAAGCAGTTCATGATAGAGCAGCTACAGCGGCGTCAAAAGCAGAAAAAATAAAATTCCATCCGGACAGATTCTCCGCAAAAGTAGAATCTGCTGCTAAAGCGGCTAGTGGAGTAGCTGATGATGGATTAGGTAAAGCGGTTAATGCTACAGCGAATAGTGCTGATGATGTAGTGAGTGCAGCAACTAAGACTGTAGCAAATAGTACAGATGATGTAGCAAGTGCAGCAACAAAAGTTGTAGCAAATAGTACTGATGATGTAGTGAGTGCAGCAACTAAGACTGTAGCAAATAGTACGGATGATGTAGCAAGTGCAGCAACAAAAGCTGTAGCAAATAGTACAGATGATGTAGCAAGTGCAGCAACAAAAGTTGTAGCAAATAGTACAGATGATGTAGCAAGTGCAGCAACAAAAGTAGTGGCGAATAGTACGGATGATGTAGCAGGTGCAGCAACAAAGGCTGTAGCAAATAGTACGGATGATTTGGCAAAGGCACAGCAACAAGCTTTGGATGAATATCAAGGATTATTATATAAAAGGGAACAAGCGGTACAAAAATTAACAGATTTAGGAGAGGTACCTGGTAATGCACCAAAATCACAATTTGATGCTGTGAGGTCTGAAATTAATGCTATAGATGATCAAATTGCAGTAGCAGGTAATAAAATAGCAGATTTACATTCGTCACCTAGTTCAACAGATATGGTCCCTTATAATTCGAATTCAAAAAGTTTAGTTCCGGTTGAACCAAAATCAGAAGGATTGGTTCCTGTAACTTCAAAAACAGAAACATTAGTTCCGGTAATACCAAAAACGGAGACGCTGGTTCCAATAACACCAAAAACAGAGACATTGGTTCCGGTAACACCAAAAACAGAGACATTGGTTCCGGTAACGCCAAAACCAACGGGATTAGTGCCAGTAAAACCAACACCAGTTTCAACTACTCCGGTTACACCTGTTGTACCAACACCTAAGCCTCCGGTTTTAGTTACACCAATAATTGGTGAACCAGTACCGCAAGAAGTAGAACCGGTTGTTATGCCACATATTGATGAAACAGTACCTATAGTACCACCAAATATAACGACAAATACACCTGCAGAGGTACCAACTACAGTAATTCCAGGAGGATCAATACCAAATACTCCGCAAGTGCCAACAACAGAGACACCAAGTACTGTAATACCAGAACCAACGCAACCAGTAACTCCTACACCACAAACACCAGTTGTTACACCACCAACCGAATATGCACCAATACCAAATACTGGAGTTTCCGGAACAGGACGTTCATTACCAAGTTATGTAGTGCCAGCTGCTATTGGGGTTGCGGCAGGAGCACTTGGGGCAATGGCTGCATCTGGTCATAAAAAAGATGAATTTGAAGAAGTAGTTGATGAAGATAAAGATAAAAATAATGATCAAGGAGAGGAAGAATGTATATGAGAGAAAAGTTTTTACCAATAGGAACAGTAGTCCTTTTAAAAGGGGGCGAAAAGAAATTAATGATTACAAGTTATTTGATTTTTGGACCTGGTGAAGGAACAAGTAGAAAAGTATTTGATTATGGTTCTTGTACATATCCAGAAGGTGTAATTGATAGTTCACATGCTGTTGGATTCAATCATAGTGATATTGAAAAAATAGTATTTTTGGGACATGAAGATGAAGATCAAATTAATTTAAATAACTTATTAAAACAATCTGCAGATGAAATAAAAAGTAAAATTGAAAATGGTGAGTTATAATTTTGAATAGTAATTAATTTAAGAAAAAGAGTGGATACAGAATCTACTCTTTTATGTTATACTGATAACGATAGTTATGATAATGGAAAAAGAAAGCTATTTTTTTAAATTTGTAGGGTGGAAGTATGATTAAGGAATATTATCGATTTATTAAAGAATATTTAGTTTTAGCAGACTTAAAAGTAAAATATGTTGTGATTAATATAGTATCTGCATTTTTTTACAAAGGTTTTTCTATACTAATGCCACTTATAGGGGCTTTAATTATAAAATATTTAACTAAAGGTGACGCTTCTATGAGTTATTACTGTTTAATTGCGTTCTTGATAACTTATATTTTGTATAATGTTGCTCTTTATGTTAATTATAAAATTTATGGTTTTAATGTGAGCTTTGTGTATGATAAATTAACTACTAAGGTCTTAAATAAGTTAGTTTCAGTTGATAATAATTTTACGAGATATATTAGTAAAGGAAGATTAATGAATTCTATTAATTCAGATATTATTGATATTGGTGATATGAATGATAGAATTTCAGAACTTTTGATGGGGATATTACAAATAATTGCTGTTTTATGTATAGTTGGTTTTTATAATATTTATTTGGCTTTATTATTAATATTATTTTCTGTAATTTATATTGTAGTTAGAAATAATTCAGATAGAAAATCAAATTATTATCATAATAAAGTGACGGTTCAAGATGATAAATATAGTACTTTATTGACACAAATTGTTTCTGGATTACAAGAAATAAAGACGTTTAATATGTTACCAAAGTTAACGAATAGATTAAAAATCATTCAAAATAATTTTACAAAAGTCTATAGAAAGAAAAGAGATTACATTACTATTAGAGATAATGATATTCAAGCCATAACTTATATTTTTAGATTTTTCTTATATTTAGTTTTAATTATTTTAATGATATATGGCAAAATAGATGTTAGTATATTAGTTTTAATAATTTCTTATCATGAGTATTTAGAATATTATATTAATGATTTAATTGATTCTACTTCTACAATTAGAACGGTTAATGTTTCAGTAAATAGGATTAATGATATTTTAAATTATAATTCTAAAGAGATAAAATATGGAGTACTTGATACTAAAGATATATATGGTATTATTGAGTTTAAAAATGTTGATTTGATAATTAAGAACCATAAAGTATTGAATAATATTAATTTGAAAATTGATCATAATGAAGTAGTGGCTATTGTGGGTGAGACTGGTAGCGGTAAAACAATGATGTTTAATCTACTTCTTAGATTATTTGAACCAACTAAAGGTAAAATAACATTAGATAATATAAATATCTTTGATTTTAGTAAGGATGTATATTCAAGTAACGTTTCTGTTGCTAACCAAAAGCCATTTATATTTAATATGAGTATTAGGAAAAATTTAGATTTCGTTGATACTAATATTAGTAATCAAATTGAAGCATGTAAAAAGGCCGGTATACATGAATTTATTGAAACATTACCTAAAGGATATAATACAATTTTAAGAGAGAATGGAAGTAATATATCAGGTGGACAAAAACAAATGATTTCGATAGCTAGAACAATTTTATCAGAAGCAGAGGTTTTATTGTTAGATGATATAACAACTTCATTAGATCCTGATACTGCAAAATTGGTTCCAAGATTAATTAATAATTTGAAAAAAGATCATACAATTATTATGATAACTAAAAAACCGGAATTGATGAAGGAAGCAGATAGAATTGTAGTTTTAGATAATGGTAAAATCAATGATATTGGGACGCACAAACAATTGATTGTAAGAAATGAGATTTATCAAATGCTGCAATCTAGAAAATCACCTAGTAGAATTGGGGTGTTTAACAATGATTAAAAGATATTATTTGATAGTAAAAAAATATTTTGATTTAGGAGCTAATAATAAAGGACTATTATTTCATTTATTTTTCTCATCTCTTTTAAGAAGTCTTTCACTTTTATTAGTACCTTTTACAGCATCAAAAATAGTGGAGTATGCTACTATAAAGGATTTTAGAGTGACGTTAATTTGGTGTTTTATATTTCTGATATGTGGTTTGTTGTATGTTTTGTGTCATCATTATAATTTTGTTGCATATAAAAATAACTCGGTATTTACACATAATAAATTACAACAATTAATTTTAGATAAGGTTACTACTTATGATGAAAATTTTTCTAAGGAAATATCTACACCATATATTGTAAATACAGCATATAATGATGTTGGTAAAGTTATGCAAATTCCGGATCAGGCTTTTGATGCGATAGCTGAAACTATAAGTATTTTAATAGCATCTGTTGTTTTAACTAAGATTAATGTAATTATCGGAATACTAACTTTATTATTAAACATTGTTTCTCTATGGTCTTTAGCTAAAAATATGGAGAAAAAAGAATATTATTTAGCAGGTCAAAGAAAACATGAAGATAGTATTTCTGGATTAATGGGACAGGTGCTTGATGGAAATAAAGAAATAAAGTCCTTTAATATGGAAGAAGATATTAATAAATATTTAGAAGTTTATAAAAAACATTGGCGAAAGGATTATTTCAGAAAAAGAAAATATAATGATAATATTTATGTTATGGTTCCGATGATTTTAGGATTCGGGGAGATATTAATTTATTTAATTTCAATTTATCTTATATTAAATGGTCAATATAGTGTGTCTATGTTAGTACTTGTTATTGGTTATTATGAAAATATTCAAGATGAGTTTGAAGAGTTTTTTGATAGATTAAATGATATATCCACAAATGCTACGAGGGTTGATAGAGTTCATAAGGTTTTGAATTATAAAACTAAAAATATGTTAAATTTTGGTTTGAATGATAATGATAATATTAGGGGTAAAATAGAGTTTAAAAATGTGTCATTTACTTATGAAAAGCAAGAGGTTATGAAAAATGTTAGTTTTCAAATTCAACCTAAATCATTTACGGCGATAGTTGGAAAAAGTGGAAGTGGGAAGTCGACAATATTTAGATTGTTGTTAAGATTATATAAAGCCAATCAAGGGGAAATTTTACTAGATGGAGAAAATATTTATCAATATTCAAAGGAAGTTTATTCTAGTAATGTGGCGATTGTCACTCAAAAACCTTTTATATTTGATATGAGTATTAGAGAAAATTTGAATTTAGTAGATTCTAATCAAGAACATCAAATTGAAGCATGTAAAAGAGTAGGTATTCATGATTACATTATGAGTTTGAAAGATGGTTATAATACTAAAATGATTGGTGATGCTGAAAATATTTCTAGTGGGCAGAAGCAATTGATTGCTTTAGCTAGAACATTACTATCTAGAGCTGAAGTGCTTCTATTTGATGAAGTAACGTCTACTTTGGATATTAATACTTCTAAACAGGTAATTGATATTTTAAAAGATTTAAAGAAAGATCATACAATTCTAATGATTACTCATAAACCACAATTAATGAAGATGGCTGATGAAATTATCGTTATAGATCATGGAAGATTAGTTGGGAAAGGAAAACATAAGGAGTTATTAGAAAATAATAAGTATTATCAAATATTGCAAAAATAATAAATGATTTATATATGATGTTGGTCATTGGAAAACTATATTAATGGTTTATCATTTTACAAGTAAAGTTTTTAATAAGTATGTAAAGTCGGTGTTAAGAATTTTGACAAAAACTTTGTTTTATATTATTATAATAATAGTTGGAGGCTTTATATGAGTAAAAAGTTGAATGAAAAGTATGCATTGTGTAAGGAAAAAATAGCTGGTAAGATAGAAAAAGTTGAGGAACATATTTTTTATAATCATTTAGGATCTTATGCTTCTGCTGGAATATCATTGCTTGCAGGGGCTGTTAGTACATATGCTATTCCTGAATTTATAAAGGAATTAAATGGAGTAGTGCCAATGGATCCTGATTCACCAATGTTTATTCCTGCAGCAAGTGGGGTTATTATTGCGGTTGGAGCATTGGGCGTTGCTATTAAAAGACGAGTTGAAGAAGATAGAGATTTAAGAGAAAGTTATGCTCGACAGTTAGAGATAATTAATTTAAATAAACAAAGACAAAAACTAGAACAAGAACGTATTCAAAGAAATCGTGAAAGTGTTATGGATATGTTTATGAATAATCCATTTGCGAATACAACAGGTAATGAAGATAGTCACTCAGTAAAAAAGTGATTATCTTTTTTTTATAATTTATTAGTAAGCTGAAATTAAATTTAGTATAAACTATTTTACTAAATAATAATATATTTGATATACTTATATAGGTAAGGAGAGCTAGTTGTTATGATGCTAAAAGATTTAGAAAAAGAGTATGACAAATTGCAAAAAAAGTATGGTGCTATAGAACTTGATTCCATTTATAATGGTGGATGTTGTATAAATCCTGATATTTGTTTTGTTTTTATGAATCCTACGGGAAGAAATATTGCTAGTTTAAAGACATGGAAAGGGAGAAAGTCTCCATGGCTTGGCACAAAAAATATTTGGAAATTATTTTATAAAGTTAATTTATTAGATGATGAGATTTTTAATAAAATAATGGAATATAAACCAAAAGATTGGGATTATGAATTTTGTGATTTAGTATATGAAGAAGTTGCAAAGAATAAAATTTTTATTACGAATTTGGGTAAGTGTACTCAAATAGATGCAAGGCCTCTTCCAGATGAAGTGTTGAAGAAGTATTTAAAGCTATTATTAAAAGAAATTGATATTATTAAGCCAAAAGTAATTATTACATTTGGTAATCAAGTTAGTTCAATAATTTTAAATCAGAAAATATCGGTATCTGAAAATAGAAAAGTTTGTCATGAACTAAAAGTTAATAAAAATAAATATAAGGTATATCCAGTTTATTATCCCGTTGGTAATGGTATATTTAATATTGATAAGGCCGTTGAAGATATTAAATGGATAATAGAACATGAAATACAGGGTGATGCTGAGGTTAGATAAAAGATTTAATTAAAATATAGTTGGGAGAAATTATAATGAATAAAAATTTAGTAGTATATTTTAGTGCAACAGGTACAACAAAAAATGCAGCAGCAGATGTTGCGGAATTAGTAAAGGGAGATTTATTTTAAATTGAGCCGGTTGAAAAATATACAAGTGAAGATTTAAACTGGATGGATGATAATAGCAGAACAACTAAAGAAAAGCAAGATGAAACTATTAGACCAAAGATTGCAAGAAAAGTAGATAATATAGAACAGTATGATAATATTTTAGTTTTCTTTCCAGTATGGTGGTATAAAGCACCAAATATTATCTATTCATTTTTAGATGGTTGCAATTTGGATGGAAAGAATATAGTTTTATTTTGTACATCTGGAGGAACAGGTATTTCTGGATGTGTAGAAAAATTAAGAAAAGATTATCCAAATCTAAATATTAAAAAAGGGTTAAGAATAACTGGAAATGTTTCAGAAGATACAGTAAATTGGTTGCTTAATTAGAATATGAGGAGGAAAATATGATAAAACAAACTGCAGGTAGAGATGTATTAGGTAAACTTGCTCCAAAGTTTGCTGAATTAAATGATGATGTATTATTTGGAGAAATATGGAGTAGAGAAGACAAACTATCTTTAAGAGATAGAAGTATGATAACTATAAGTGCTTTAATGGCTCAAGGATTATATCCTCAAGTAAAATCACATTTAATTATGGGAAAAAAACATGGACTTACAAAAGAAGAAGTAGTTGAAATGATTACACAACTTGCATTTTATACTGGATGGGCTAAAGCATGGAGTGTATTTCCAATGGTAGAGGAGATTTATAAAGATGAATAAGGAACAATTTGATAAAGATAATATATTTGGATTAGGACAGCCTAATGATACATTTAAAGAGTATTTTATTGGTAATTCTTATTTAAATCCTTTAAATGATCCAAGTGTTTGTAATGTATTCTTGGCTAATGTGACTTTTGAGCCCGGTACAAGAAATAATTGGCATGTTCATAAAAGTACAAGTGGTGGAGGCCAAATTCTAATTTGTACTGCTGGGGAAGGTTGGTATCAGGAAGCAGGAAAGACTGCACAATCTCTTAAACCAGGAGATGTAATAACAATTCCCGCAAATGTGAAGCATTGGCATGGAGCGAAAAAAGATAGTTGGTTTAGCCATATTGCAGTAGAAGTACCAGGGGAAAATACATCTAATGAATGGTTAGAACCTGTAAGTAATAAAGAATATGATAAGTTAGGATAGGAGATTGATTATGGATATATGGGAAGAAATGTATGAGCAAGCGAAAAAGGAATATCATCCCGAAGATGTATCTCCATTTATAAGAGCACATCATGTAGTGGCTGCTGTTCAAAGTGAAAGTGGTAAAATTTTTACAGGGTTTTGTATTGAAGGCGCAAGTGGAGTTATGAATTTATGTGCTGAAAGAGTTGCGGCACTTAATATGTATATTAATACTGGTGAAACAGTAATAAAAAGAATTATAGTATTTAGAAATAATCCCCCTAAAAATGGTGGTATGCCCTGTGGAGCATGTAGAGAATTTTTAATACAATTATCTTATGAAAATAAGAATACAGAAATATTAGTTGATTATGAAAGTAGAAAAATTGTTAAATTAAAAGACACATTACCAAATTGGTGGGGAGATAAAAGGTATAATGAGTCTGGTAAATAGGCTTTCTAAAATTTCAGCCTCCATCAAGAGGAAAAAAAAGAAGCACAAAGTCTAAAAACCTGGAGACGTAGTAACAATATCAGATAATGTAAAATATTGGTATGGTGTAACTTCAAGTAGTTGGTTTAGCCATATAGCAGTAGAAGTACCAGGAGAAGACACTGGTAATGAATGGTGTGAACCAGTAAGCGATAAAGAATATGATAAGTTAGGAGAATAATTAAATGGTCAAATTAGTTTTAGCATCCGGTTCAAAACAAAGAAAAGATATTTTGGATATGCTTGGATTAAAATATGAAATTGTTAAAAGTTTAGAGGAAGAAAGAAGTTCTCCAACAAATCCAGATGATTATGTTATAGATTTATCAAAGGATAAAGCTAATTCTGTGGCAAACCAACTTGATGAAAAAGCCATTATAATTGCGGCTGATTCAATAATTTATATGAACAACAAAATTTATGAAAAACCAAAAGATAAAGTAGAAGCATTTCAAAATTTAAGAGAAATGTCTGGACAAACAACATATGCAGTAACCCGTAATTACGATTAAAGATTTATATAAAAATAAAGAAGTTTCTTTTTCTGATACAGCTGAAGTGGCTTTTAATAATATAACAGATAAGGAAATTAATTGGTATGTTGAAAATGAAGAAGGCATTTTAAGCAGATGTGGATATGTAATGTTGGGAAAAGCAGCATTATTCTTAAAAAAAGTTGATGGAGATTATAATACATTATTTGGAATTTCACCAAGTAAAGTTTATGAAAAACTAAAGGAATTGGGATATGAATTGACAGACTTTGAATTAAAATAGACTTTAATAAAATTCAGTTGAAGCCCATGATGATGTTATTCTATAATGAGTTCTGTTTGTTATAATACTAGTAAATGTAAACATTGATGCTGAGTTGAGATAATTTTATACGTAATACAAAATATAGTAAAATGGAGGTTTTCATAATGGAAAAAGTAGTAATTTTTGATTGGGGTGGAGTTGTTGAAAGTCACGAAAATGATATGCAAGATTTAAAAAATGCTAAAATAAGAATGATAAGAAGATTTAATAAATTTTTATTAGACGAAGATATATTAAAAGGATGGACCAATGAAACTTCAAAAGGTATTAAGGTTAGTACTACCAATAATGAGCAGGATATAAAAGATTGGATTAACTTAATTCAGAATAATATGAATATAAATGTTTCGTTTGGAGATTTTAAAGAAGCATATGAAGAGGAACTATCTTCAGTAAAATATTATAAAAATGTAGTAGAATATGCACACTCACTAAAAAATAGATGCAAGATAGCGATTCTTTCTAATTTACTTCCTTTTGATAAAAAAAGGATAAATGATCAATATGATTTGAGTAAATTTGATTATGTATACTTATCTTTTGAAATAGGAATGTATAAGCCTGATAAAAGTGTTTATAAATTTGTTTTAAATGATTTAAAAATAGCACCAGAAAATATATTATTTATAGATGATGATATTAATAATATTTTAATGGCTAAAAATTATGGGTGGAACACTTGTCAAGCATATGGATATGAATTAGATAAGATAAAAAAATCTGTTGAGGACTTTTTAAAATAAATAAACTATATATTAAGAGAATATGGAAAAATTAATAAATATTGATAAAATAAAAGTTATGGTATAGATATTGAAATAGAAATGACTGAAGGGCTATCTGATGTTTTGATTTTGAACTTTCAAAGGAAGATATGGAAAGTATTAAGATGTTAGATATAAGTGATTGTTGCTTTTATAGTTGGAAGATATTTATTATTTAATAATAGTAAGAAACTCAATAAAATGATATAATGAAGGTGTTAAATAAAAATGGGAGGAAAAATATGAAAGAAAGAATAGTAAAACCATTTACTATGTGGAAACATTTTAAGGGAGCAAGATCTTTTGTTATTACGGTAGCAGAGCATAGTGAAACAGGAGAAAAATTAGTAGTATATCGTTGTATGGATAATAATGGGAAAACAAATCATAAAGATGGAATTTACGCAAGACCATTAGCAATGTTTTTATCAGAAGTTGATCATGAAAAATATCCTGAGGCAACTCAAAAGTATCGTTTTGAAGAAATTATAGATTAGTATTTGGAAATAAAAGGGCTTATAGTGATTTAAGATAAAGCAAATAAAAAAAGAAGAGTATCAATCTTCTTTTTTTTATTTAATATGTATTTAAAACTTTATATTGTAAAAGATGGTATTAATTCTTATAAATGCTTTATTGTGTGTTATAATAGTGTCAAATATAAAGCAATGTTATTTAACTGAGGAGGAATTTAGAAAAATGACGATAGAAGAAATTGTTTATGATGAAATTAAAAGAAGGTGTATGCTTCCTTCCAATGTTTATGGTATTGGTGCATGGGATCATCATATAAAAATAGTTTATGAACTTTCTAAAAAATATGCTGATTCATATGGCGCAGATCAAGAAATTGTATCTTTGGCGGCACTCCTTCATGATATTGCTAGTGTAACAGATGCTAGTTTTAATCAAGAACATCATGTAATTGGAGCTAAAATAGCAGAAGAATTATTGTTGACGGAAGATTATCCAAAAGATAAAATCGAAGTAATAAAAAAGTGTATTTTAAATCATAGAGGTAGTCGATTGGTTTCTAAAGATTCACCTGAAGAAATATGTATTGATGATGCGGATGCAATGGCGCATTTTTATAGTATCCCATCTCTTTTTAGTATGGTTTATAGAGAAAAGAAATTATCAATTGATGAGGGTAGTAAATTTGTAATGGATAAACTTGATAGAAGTTATAATAAAATGTCTGATAAGGGAAAGCAACTAGTAAAAAAACAATATGAATCTGCAAAAAATATAATTAAGAACCAATAAGAAACTTGATAATTACAAATATAGATATATGATAAAAACGATAAATATAAAATTTGAAGTTGTGAGTGATAACAATGAAAAATGATGAATTAATAGAATCATTAAATTATTATAAAATTGATGATAAAGATTATATAAATAGATGTAAACAATGTTTGATTTTTATTAATAGTAATGATAAAGTTTTGAAGCAATTTAATGCTTTTCATAAGATTTTATTTGTAGATAAAAGTAATAAAATAAGAGATTTCTGGAAGTTGAGAAGAATAGAAGAACTATTCGAAACAGAAGTTAATCCTTTCATTACTAATATTTTGCTTTTGAGTGGTTATAAATATCATGAAGGTAATATGATACGAAATAATTTTGATGAAGAACAAATAAATATTAATAAAATTAGGGTAAGAGAAACGTTGTTAAATGATGTTGTTGAAAGGAAATATGATGGGATTAGGATATCTCAGATGTTATGGGGAGCATATTTTATTAATTGTATAATAATTGAAATAGGTAGATTACAATATGAGCATTTTAGTGATGAAATTATAAAAATTCATATTCCTAAAGGAGAAAAATTAAACATAGATGCCGTTAAAGAATCAATTGAATATTCCTACGAATATATAATTAAATATTTTGATATTACAAATTTTAATTACTATTGTTATTCATGGTTATTAAGCAAACAGATTCATGAATTAGTAGATAGAAATTCAAATATATATAAATTTTATGAATTATTTGAAGTTACTGAAGGTGAAGACTGTTTGGAGGATGTTTTAAAATTTGTTTTTGGAGAGAATTGTATAATTGACTATGCCAAATTAAGTGAGTCAACTTCATTGCAAAGGGAGATTAAAAAATATTTAATGTCTTGCGGTAAAATAAGAATAGGTAAGGGAAGACTAAAAGTTTGAGAGAAGATATTGGAATCATCGTTTGATATAGCAGAAAAATGTAAAATAGATTTACACAATTTAGTTGAATGGAAAGTTAGACAATGAGCGAAATAAAGTAAGGAGTGATAAAACTTATGGAAAGAAAAGATGATTATTTAAGTCAAGATATTTTTAATCCAAGATATTTATTTCATGGGAGTCCTTATGAAATCGAGAAGTTAACACCTAAACTATCTGTTGATTCAGAAAATAAGGATAATGAAGATAATGCAGTTTTTCTTACAAGTTGGTTTATAACTGCAGCAGCATATGCCTTTCGAAATAAGTTAAAGGAAGTAAATGATGCCTGGTCTTTTTCTATTAATAATAGAGGAGTGTTACCGGCAATGTATTTTGAAGTTGAAAATTTACCAGAAGATATGTGTGGTTATATTTATGTTTTTGATAAGGATGATAGTATGGTAAAGGATAATCATGAAGGTGTAACGCAATATAGATGTTATCATGATTTAGAACCAATTGATGTTATAAAAGTATATTATAGCGATTTTGATTGCTATTTTGAAAGAGGAACATTAAAAAATAAAAATAGTAGTAAGAAATAATTTTGATATAATGAAGAAAAATACTTAAATGAAAGGACGAAAATAATGCTAGATTTAGAAAGTAAGTTGATAAAATTAGTTTTAAATAGATGCTTAAATTTTAATCAAAGTAAATCATTAATGATACATTGTGATTTGAAAGAGCATATTAGATTTGCTCAATTAGTTAAAGAAGAAGCTAACAAAATGGGTATTATGGATGTGTGTATACATGTTAATGATTTAGATGAAACACACGAATATTTAAAAGATAATGACCTTGAAGATATAGTATTAAATCCTATTATTGATAGAAATGATTGGAATGATTATGCCTTAAAAGGTGGGGCGTTATTATTTTTAAATACTTGTGTTCCTGGATTAATGGATGATATTTCTTCTCAAAAAGTACAAAAGTTAGTTAGTGAGAGGGAAAAATCTATAAAGTATTACAGAGCTAATGTAAGTAAATACACTTTTCCGTGGTGTATAATTGTGTTACCTAATGAAAGGTGGGCAAAGAATGTATTTGGTGATGTTGACGATGCTTACGATAAACTTTATATGAATATCATGAAGATGTGTATGATAGATCAAGATAATCCAGAACAAGCTTGGGAAGATTATATGAAGAAAAACAATTATTATAAAAACAAACTAAATAGTATGGGAATAAGGTCTTTACATTATAAAAACGCTTTAGGAACAGACTTTACAATTGGTTTGTCTGAGGATTGTCGATGGACTAATTTAGATAAAACAGATGCAAAAGGTGGGATTATGATAGCTAATATGCCCTCTTATGAAATATTTACAACACCAGATTGTAGAACAGCTAATGGAATTGTTTATTCAAGTAGGCCCCTTATTTATAATGATTGTAAAATTGATGAATTTAGTTTGGAATTTAAAGATGGAAGAGTAGTTGCTTGCCATGCTAAGCAAGGATTGGAAGTTTTAGAACAATTAATTTTTGAAAACGAAAATGCTGATCGTTTAGGAGAAGTAGCTTTAGTGCCTTATGATTCTCCAATTTCAAATACGGGATTAGTTTATAATAGCACATTATTTGATGAGAATGCTTCCTGTCATTTAGCTTTGGGTATGGGTTATGCCAATTGTTATAGAAACGCTTTGAATATGAGTGATGCTGAAAGGTTAGCGCGAGGTTTTAATGTTTCAAATGTTCATGTAGATTTTATGATTGGAACTAGTGATTTAGAGATAGAAGCAGATACTAAAGATGAGAAAAAGTTAATATTTAAAAATGGTAAATTTAACATTTAATTAATTTATATATGATTTTATGTGCGAATATAATATCGGATTTTAATGAAAATGGCGTAGGTATTATAATTGAGGAGATATTAGAGAATCAATAAAATGGTAATAATGATAAATTGAAATAGAGGTGAAATTATGATCGATTTTAATAAAATAAAATATGAGCGAGTTAATTTTGATGAGACTAAATTAACATTGGAAACTTTAATTAAACAATTAAAAAAGACAGATGAATTTAATTTGTATATAGATATAGTAAGAAAAATTAATGATATTCAAAAGCATATTGAAGAGATGTCTGATTATGTTGATATAAGAAATATGCGTAATTTAAACGACGATTTTTATAAAAAAGAAATTGCATATTGGAATGAATTTAAGCCTAAATTTGATTTGTTATTCTTACCATTTTATGAAGAAGTATGTGATTCAAAATTTAAAACAGAATTAATAAAAAATATGCCTAATAACTTTTTTAAAATAATTATGTATCAATCAAGAATAACGTCAGATAAAAACATTGAGTTATTAAAAATGGAAAACGATCTAAAATGTCAATATAGAAATTTAAATAAAACTAAAATATTTTATGACAGTAAAGAAAGTACTATAGGAGCTATTAGTGGCTTTTTCAGTGACAAAGATAGAAAAATTAGAAAAAAAGCTCATGATGCAGTAAATAATTTTTATTATGAACATAGAGATGAATACATTAATATATTATATGAACTTGTAAGTGTAAGAAATAAAATTGCTAAAAATTTGGGATTTAATAATTATGTTGAATATAGTTTATACCAACTTAAAAGATTTGAATATGATTATAGTGATATAAGTAAATTTAGAGATAATATTATTGAGTTTATAGTTCCTTTATGTATGAAATTAAAAAAATTACAAAAGAGGGAATTGAAATTAACAAAACCAGAATATTTTGATACGGTTTTCTTTGAAGAAATGCCTAAATTAAAAAGGCAAGGTAAGGATTTACTAGACGAATTAAAAGATTCTTTTGCGGAAGTGGATGAAGATTTATCGAATTTATATAATAATATGCTTGATAACAATTATATAGATTTTATTCAAAGAGATGATAAGGTAAATTTTGCGATTACAAATTATTTGACTGAAACAGGATTGCCTGTGATAACTGGTAATTATAAAAATTCTTATTTAGATGTACAAACAACTACACATGAAATGGTCCATTCTTATCAAAAACATTGTGCCTCTATAATGGACAAAGGGTATATAGTGTCACCATTATTAAAATATCCAACATTGGAAATAGCTGAAATGTTTTCTTATGGCATGGAATTAATAATGATGAATCATGTTGGTAATCTATTTGGAGAAAAGGATTATAAAAATATTGTTTTATGAAAATATATAACTTATTGACTAATTTACCATATGTATGTTTAGTTGATGAATTTCAGCAAAAAATTTACTCTAAAGAAGATTTGAAAGCAGAAGATATTAGTAATATTTGGTTGGAATTAGTTAATAAATATCATTTGGAACAAGAAAATAGTGGGCATATTAATCTGGATAATGGTGGTTACTTTTATAGACAATCACATATTTATTTAAATCCATTTTATTTTATAGATTATGCATTATCTTATTTTGGGGCTTTTGCGATATGGAGTAATTGTGAAAACAACTTGGAATTATTTAAAGAAATAGGTGGAGTTGCCTCATATTATTCATTTGTTGATTTAATAAATAAATATAATATGCCTAATCCATTTAATAAAGATACAATAAAAGATATAGCTAGAAGATTGGAAAGTGAATTAAATAGAAAACTTACATAAATAATTTACTGAGTTGATATTTTTATCTAAAAAAGTTGGTGTTTGGGATTATTTTCTTGAAAATCTATATGAAAGATTGATACTATTATGATCAATCTTTTTTGTGATTTATTAATATTATTATTTTTAAAATAACAAAATGTAATTACAATAAGACTTATTATTTAAAGTTTTTTCCTTTAAAAGTTTAACTTTAACGAAAGATAAGAGTGTGACGTTAAGTAAATAATTTGCAAATAATTTACCTTGCAAAACTAGTGTCAAGAGCTGACAAGCCCTCCACCCACCACTTGACGTGGGGGGGGGGGTGTGTTATTCTAAAATAAAATAGGAGGTAAATTAGAATGAATAAGAAAAAAGGAATAATAATAGGAATATTAGCACTTTTTGTAGTAATGGTAGTAGGGTATGCATTATTTTCAAAAGATATTGAAATTAAAGGAACGGCTACCGCTAAAGGTGATTTTTCACTTACTACAACTTGTGAAAAAGGAATAAATTCAGCATTCGTTTCTTTAATGGAGGGGGTTGAAGATTTTCCTAAAGAAGGTGGTTATGAAAATGATTATTGTTCAGCGAACGGAACAACTGTTAGTTTTCATTCGGATCTTAAATATCCTGGGGCAGCAAGGTATTTTACTGTTAAAATTACTAATACCGGAACAATTGATGCTGAATGGAATTTAGGAAGTGGAGTGCAGATAAAAAAGCGTAAAACTTGTGTTGATGGTATGAATGGTGAATTAAATGGTTCTATAGAGGATGCTGAATGTCAAGAATATGATTATTTAAATGGATCATATATTTATACAATTGTAAATCCAATGGGTGTTGAGAAGACTGATGGAACAATGGTTACTGATTATGCTGCTATTGTAGATGAAAATGAAAATCTTACCTTGAAACCTGGTGAGAGTGTCTATGTGATTATGTTTAATGAATTTCGATCATCTTACGGCAATAATAGTAGTGGGGCATTTTTAGTTACAAGTGAAACTCAGCTTGATCTTGCGTTTACTCAAAAATAAAACTAATCGAGATTATTAAAAAATAATATTCATTATGTAAGTAAGTATTAAAAAGTGTAAATAATTTTACACTTTTTTTGTCATTATAATATAAGGGATTTAAAAAGTTATTGCTTCCTTAGGATTAAATGTTTTAGAAAAACTAAATATTGAAAAAACTGGGATGTTGGTTAGCAAATATAGAATAATGGCTAGTAAAAATGTAAAGATCACATTTTTTTAATTGTATATATTGCAAGATAATTGCCTAAATTAAATATTTGATTGTCTACGTAACTCCTGTTGATGTCCACTTTATGTTAATCATTATAAATTTTCCTCCCCCCACTTGACGTGGGGGGGGGGTGTGTTATTCTAAAATAGAATAGGAGGTAGAGAAGAATGAACAAAAAAAGAGGAATAATAATAGGGGTATTAGCACTCCTTGTAATAATGGTAGTAGGATATGCATTATTTTCTGAAAACATTGAAATTAAAGGAACAGCTACTGCTGATGGCGATTTTCAACTTACAACCTCTGTAGTTGATCTTAATGAGTCATGGGCAAAAGAATACGGCTTTTTAAATTACAACGCCGTATCCAATGGTATTGTTAATAATCCATCAATTAGCGTTTCTGATAACGTGGTAACAACTAGTGTAGAATTAGGAATGCCAGGGTCCTTTTATAATTTTGCTATAAAAATAAAAAATACTGGAACCATACCTGCTAAATTAGGTTCTATTATTGATAAAACAAGAAATGTTCCAATCTTGGATAATTCTTTGGGGGAAGGCGAAAGTTATGGAAATGAAATATATGTAGTTCATCAAGATGAAAATAATCCTAGGGGTAATTTTATGTTTGCTGAACTTGGAACTGATTCTGGATATCTTGATGATTACACATCGGATATAACTACAGGTGATAGATGGTCTGAGATACAAAATTACACTACTGAGATGTTAAAAGCGGTATTGGATCCAGGTGAAGAAGTATATTATTTTATTCATTATCATTGGGCATCTACCTCTACAGTTCCGGGAGATCCTTTAACATTAAATTGGTCTTTGGAGTTTAATTATGAACAAGTAACAGCTAATTAAAAAGGTATAAACGTTAATAATTATTCAATTATTTTATTGAAAATTGGTAAAAATGGTAAAAAATATCCTATAAAAAGTTTTTAAAAACTTTCTTTATAGGATTTTATTGTGTCTTCATTCATAAGGAAAAAAGCTATAATGTATATTACTATAAAAATATGTTATAATTTATAATAGAATTGACTTAAAAGGTGAGCTTTGTTTAATGAATTTATTAGGTTTTTTAAGGGCTATTTATAAATATAATGGAAAGTATTTAATAAGGTGCTTTGATATAATTTAACTATTCTTGTTAGAATATTGACTAGATCGGTATTAGATATAAAAAATAGGAAGTAGTTGATAAAATATTTAAATGAAATGATATAAAGTGAGGTAAAAAATATGATTGATATACAAAAATCTAGAAAAGCATTTAAAAAATTTTTACAAAAATATAACGATAAAAGTCAATTGGGGTTTGAATTAAAAGTTGTTCATACCTATCATGTTGCGGAGAATGCTAAAAATATCGCAATTAAATTAAACTTATCAGAAGAGGATATAAATTTAGCTGAATTAATAGCTTTGCTGCATGATATTGGTAGGTTTGAGGAAATTACTTTTTTAAAACAATTTGATAGTGTTAAATTCGATCATGCTTCTTGCGGAGTTAAAATGTTATTTGAAGATAATTTAATAAGAAACTTTATAGAAGATGATAGCTATGACGAAATAATAAAAGTGGCAATTGAGAATCATAATAGGTTAACTATTGATGAGGGGTTAGATGAAAGATGCTTATTACATGCAAAAATAATAAGAGATGCTGATAAGCTAGATAATTTTCGAGTAAAGAAAGAAGAAAAAATAGAAGCAATATTTCCTGGAAAAGTCAAAAATGAAAATGATATAGAAAATTCAATATTATCTGATAAAGTTTATGAGACGATAAAGATGGAGAAATGTGTAAATATTCGTGATCGAAAAACAGCATTAGACTATTGGTGTTGTGTACTTGCTTTTGTGTTTGATTTGAATTTTAGGGAATCTTATGAAATTGTTAAAAATAATGATTACATTAATATATTAATTGATAGATTTAATTATAATAATTTAGAAACAAAGAAAAGAATGAATGATGTTAGAAATATAATGAATAATTATGTAGATAAAAAAGTATAAAATAAAAAGAAGTGGTAACTATGGGAAAGAATATGGAAAAAGTAAAATTTAAAATTGCCAGCTTTAACGTAAGTGGAGGCTTTTATATTGGTGAAGAAGATACAGAATATCTTGATAGAACAGCAGCTGAAACAGCAGATAATAAACTTCTTAGTCAAATAATAGATGTTGTAAATAAAGAAAATATTGATATTATTTGTTTTCAAGAAATTATAACTACAGAGAGCGTAAAATATATAAGTACAATAATAGATAAGACCGATTTAAAATATTATGATTGTTTTGAGCTTAGTAATTGTAATACTGTTAAAGATAGTAATTGTGGTTTAGCAATATTGTCAAAGTTTAAGTTGGAATGTCTTGAAAAGGGCCTTTTTCCAAATCCTGGATTGTCTAAAACTACTAATTCTGGAAATACATATTACACTTATGATAAAGGTTATATGATTTGTCAGGCGCAAATTAATGATAGTAATATTAAGATTTTAACTCATCATGGTTTTCCATTTAGAAGGTTTAATTCCGATCCTATGAGCAATAGAAAAATATTTGAGTTTTTTGATGATGTTATAGAACAATATAATCCTGATATTATTACTGGGGATTTTAATGCGGAAAATTTTATGGACATAATGATTAAAACTGCAAAAAAATATAAAAGGACAATTAATGACGTAACAACAGTTGATGGTAAAAAATTTGATGATATTTTGGTACCAAAGAGAGTTAATTGTTCAAAAAAAATAATTAAGTTATTGTCAGATCATTATATAATTATTGATAGTATTGGTAATATATAATTTTAGTATATAATAAATGAATATATAGATTAATTGAAGCAGTTTCATTAACTAAAGTTGACCCTTTTAAATTACGATTGACGGCATTAGGAAAAGAAAGAGTAGATGAAGTATTTGATTCTGAAATAGCTGTTAATAGAGCGATAGATTATTATCGTAACAAGGGATATGGTGATAAATGGATTTTAGAGAGATTAAATGGAATATTAAACAGAAAAAAATTAATGAATTTTTGGAAAGATATTGATATTAATGAATCAGATGAATATGCAATGCTTACTAATGAAATATATAAAAGTAGGTCTGGTATGAAAGCATCAGAATACAGAGCATATAAAGGTATAAGAAAAGAATCTTTAAGAGATAATATGACAGATATTGAAATAGCCTTAACTAATATAGGTGAAATTGCTGCTCGTGATATTGCAACGAATGAGCACCCACAAGGTCTAAATGAAAATATGAAAGTTGCAAAACGTGGTGGCAAAGTTGCTAATGATGCTAGAATTTCTTATGAAAAAGAAACCAAAAAATCAGCAATATCAAATAAAAATGCACTTAACTATCAATATGCTGATGAGCAACAAAAAATAGAAAGTAAAATTAATGAGTAAAAATAATAATCACACATTTAACATTAATTGTATTTGAATTTATAATTAATATGGAGTGTGATTTTATGAATAAATATAATATTAAAGAATTAGCAGAAAAATTAGAAAGATGTAGAAATGTAAATCTTGATGATGTAAAATTAGAAGATGTGGATGAAATAACAGATATAAAAATAGATAGAAGAAAACCTAGTAATGAAAGAATATTGGATTTTATAATGAAAACAAAAAATCCGTATATATTTAAAGTAAACGGAAAATTAGTTAAAATAAGTTTTTCTAATACAAATAAAACTGCTGAAGATTGTTTAACTAATGTTTTAAAAAATTTGTATAGATAATTAATATTAAGTTAGGAGAGAATTGAAATGAATTTAGATTATGAAATAGATAATAATAGATTTAGTGCAAGAGTTTCATCAATTATATATAATAAGGATAAAACAAAAATATTATTATTTAAGATGCATGACAGGGATTTTTATATGCTACCTGGTGGAAGAATAGAAATGAATGAGGATAGTTT
>CAZTRE010000010.1:0-34551 GCA_964616405.1 uncultured Mycoplasma sp.
CAGTAAAATATATTATAAAAAATCAAAAAAACTAGACAATCAGACAATCGTTTGTTATAATAACCTCGAGTATTTAAAATACTCCTTGCCACAATAGTGGCCGAAATGTCCAAAAGGAGGTGTCAAAGATGAATAAATATGAAATTATGTTCATTGTTAGACCAGATATGGAAGAAGCAGAAATCAAAAAAACTGTAGAAGAAGCAAAAAAGGTTCTAACAGATGGAAAAGCAACAATCGTTGAAGAAAAAGCTATGGGTCAAAGAGAACTTGCATATGAAATCAACAAGTTTACAACAGGATACTACTACTTATTTGTAGTTGAAGCTGATTCAACAGTAGTTAAAGAATTTGATCGTGTTGCGAGAATCAATGAAAGTCTACTTCGTCATTTAATCGTAAAAGTAGAAGACTAATATAAAAAAGAGGTATGTTATGAATAAAGTATTTTTAATAGGAAGACTTACGAGAGATCCTGAGTTGAGATATACAGGTAGCAACATTCCAACAGCTACATTCTCAGTTGCAGTAAATAGAAATTTTACTAATCAAGCAGGAGAAAGAGAAGCAGACTTTATCAATATTATTGTTTGGAGAAAACAAGCCGAAAATTGCAAAAACTACTTAAGCAAAGGTAGTCAAGTTGCTATAGAAGGTCGTATTCAAACAAGAAACTATGATGGACAAGATGGACAAAAACATTATGTTACAGAAGTTGTTGCTGATAACGTTGAATTTTTAGGATCACGTAATTCCTCAGGAAATTCTAATAACATGAGTGGTTCTGCAAACAATGCTGGACCAAGCCCTTATGATTTTGGAGAAACTTCAGAACCAAAAGGAACAGACGTAGATAGTAATCCGTTTGCTGACTTCGGCGCAAGCATCGAAATTAGTGATGATGAATTACCATTCTAAAAAGGAGGATTTAAAATGGCAGAATTTCGTAGAAAGAAAAAAATCTGTATGATGTGTGCTGGTAAAACAGTTGATTATAAAGACGTAGAAACATTAAGAAGATATACAAATGAAAAAGGTAAAATCGTTCCTAGAAGAGTAACTGGAACTTGTGCCTTACATCAAAGATATGTTTCAAAACAAGTTAAAAGAGCACGTGCAATTGCATTAATGCCTTACGCAAAATAGTTAGTAGGTCTAATGGACCTGCTTTTTTATTTTACAAAACCAATATTATATTATATAATAAAGATGATACTTTTAAGGAGGTCTGTATGGCAATAGTTAAACAAAAAAGGGCATTAAATAAGGCGGTTCGCCAGGCAGATAAAATATTCTTAATGGCACATAAAGACTTAGATTTAGACGCCTTAGGTAGTTGTATAGGAATGAATGTTTTTCTAAAAAACAAAAAGAAAGAGTGCTATATTATAATAGATGACTTAAATCATGAGCCAGGTGTAGAAAAAGTCCTTAGAGAGCTCGAAGGTTGTTTCAAAATAATTAAAAGTGAAAACATCGATAAGCATATGAGTCATAGAGAATCTAAAAATCTACTTATTATTTTAGATACAAACAAAACTGAACTAGTTCAAAGTAAGGATGTATTAAAGAAAATAGAGAGAAAAATTGTTATTGACCATCATGAAGTAGGAAAAGGAACAATAAAAAATGCCATAATGATATTAGATTCCGAAGTATCTAGCACATGCGAAATGATTACACATTTGGTAGAATATTATGACGTTGAAATCGAATCATATTATGCCACGATTTTGTTAGCTGGGATTGTCTTAGATACTAACAACTTTACTTTAAAAACAACCCCAGATACTTATTATGCAGCGTACTATTTATCCAATTTAGGAGCCAGTGCTAAAAAGGTCCAATATTTACTTAAACAAGATATTGAGGAATATACAGAACGTCAAAAGTTATTAGCAGGAATAGAAACAATTAATGGACGAATTGCCATTACGAAGGCCACACAATATACGATATATAGAAGGGACGATTTAGCTAGAGTAGCAGATACTCTATTATATTTTAATAATATAGAAGCGTCATTTGTTATTGGCAAAATTGGAAAAGATACAGTTGGGATAAGTGCAAGAAGCTTAGGAAATTACGAAATAGGACCAATTTTAGAAAAATTAGGCGGAGGTGGCAGTAACTATAACGGTGCTGCCAAATTTGAAAATGTCCCAATTAGTAAAGTAGAACAGATGTTAAAACAAGCAATTAAAGAAATGGGTGAATAAAATGGAAGTAATTTTTATTAAAGATTTAAAAAATCAAGGTAAAAAAGGCGAAATAAAGAATGTAAAAGATGGTTATGCTGAAAACTTTTTAATAAAAAAAGGTTATGCAGTCATGAAGACTAAAGAAAGTTTAGCCAGATTACAATGTGAGCAAAGAAACAAAGCCGCAGAGGAAGCAGAAAATAAAAAACAAGCTCAAGATCAAAAAAAGGAATTAGATAAAGTAACATTAGAATTTAAAGTAAAAACAGGTGAAGGGGATAAAGTATTTGGTAGCATCAGTGTTAAACAAATAAAAGATGAACTATTAAAAAAAGATTTCAAAATAGACAAAAGTCAAATTGATATTTCAACCCCAATTGCATCACTTGGATTTCATAATGTAGATATAAAATTATATCCAGGTATAACAGCAACAATTAAGGTACATGTAATAAAATAGAGGTGGTAGCATGAATGGTAGAATTTTACCAAACAATTTAGAGGCAGAACAATCAGTTTTAGGCGCATGCTTTTTATCAAAATATGCTCTCCAAAAAGCCAGTGAAAATTTATCTCAAGAATCATTTTATAATGATAAAAATGGTAAAATATTTGCTACAATGACTGCTTTAATGGAAGAAAATACCCCAATAGACTTAACAACAGTAACAAGTTATTTAAAAAAGAAGAATCAATTAACAGAAGTCGGTGGAGTAGAGTATTTAACGGAAATTATAAATTTTGTTCCAACAGCTAGTAATATTGATTATTATATTAAAACTGTTGACGAGTCAGCAATCCTTAGAAGGTTAATTTTAACGGCAGAAGAAATTGCTTCAGAAGGTTACAGAACTGACGAAACAGTAAATGAAATATTAGATAATTCCGAAAAAAGGATTTTGAATATAGTTAAAAATAGAAAATCTAGTGAATTTAGAGATATTAAAGAGGTTTTAGCTAAAACCCAAAGAGACTTGGAAAGACTTTCTGAAAATAAAGGAGAGATTACGGGCTTAGCTACGGGTTGGTATGATTTTGATAAGCTAACAACGGGACTTCATCCTAATGAATTTATTATTATTGCTGCACGTCCTGCTATGGGAAAAACAGCATTTGCCCTAAATTTGGCTACACATGTTGCTATGAATCAAGACAAAGCAGTAGCGGTATTTAACTTAGAAATGAGTGCAGAGCAATTAGCGATGCGTATCTTGTCTTCAGTTGGGCAATTAGAAGGATTTAAATTACGTACAGGAAATTTAATGAATAATGACTGGAAGAGAATAAATGAAGCTGTATCCCAATTATCGTCAACCAATTTAGTTCTTGAAGATACTCCAGGAATCACAATTGGTGAGATTAGAGCTAAATGTCGTCGACTTGCTAGTAGCGAAACGGGCTTGGCCTTAGTAATAATTGACTATTTGCAATTAATATCTGGTGGTAAAAATTATGGCTCAAATCGTCAACAAGAGGTATCTGATATTTCTAGAAGCTTAAAGACACTGGCGTTAGAGTTAGGCGTTCCAGTCATTGCTTTATCACAGTTATCACGTAGCGTTGAGGCAAGAGAAGATAAAAGACCAATAATGAGTGATTTACGTGAATCTGGATCAATTGAGCAAGATGCAGATATTGTTGCTTTCCTATATAGAGATGACTACTATAATAAAGAAGCGAGAACTGACGATAACACAAGTATCAGTGAATTAATCATTGGTAAACACCGTAACGGACCTACTGCAACAGTAGAATTATTATTTAAAAAGAATACGTCAACATTTTTAAATTTGCGAAAAGATAGAGAGAATGTGGAGGCTTAGTGATGACAAAGAAACTAAAACTAACAACCATTATTACAGTTGTTTTAACTGTGATTCTTACCGCGGGATTTTCATTTAAAATGGCTACACCTAAAACGGTATATAGAGTATATTTAAAGGGAAAATCTTTAGGTATAATTGAATCAAAAAAAGATTTAGAAGAATATATTAATGAACAACAAAAAGATATAAAGAAAAAATATGGCGTAGACAAAGTATATGCCCCAGAAGATTTAGACATTATAAAAGAAATAACATTTAATACAGATGTAACAAGCATTCCAGAAATTTATAAAAAAATAGAACACAGTTCACCATTTAGTATTAGTGGTTATAAAGTAACAATAAAAAATGTTACATCTTCAGATCATGGAAATGAAAAAGATGAAGGTAACAAAGTAATTTATGTATTAGATAAAAATATTTTTATAGAGTCTATTAATAGTTCTGTCAAATCATTTATTTCTGAAAATGACTATGATGCTTTTGCATCAAAAAAACAGGAAAAAATTGATGATACCGGAAAAATTATTGAAAAAATATATTTAGAAAATAAAGTAACAATAAAAAAACAAAAAATCCCAGTAGATAAAAAGATTTATCAAGATAAAGCGAAATTAAGCCAATATCTTTTATTTGGAACAACCAAGAAACAAGAATCATATATAGTTCAAGATGGCGATACTATTGCAGATATAGCAAATAATAATAAAATGTCTACCGAAGAGTTTTTGATTGCTAATCCATCCTACTCTGATGAAAATAGTTTGCTTTCACCAGGCCAAGAAGTATATATTGGGCTTATTAATCCGCAATTTAACGTTGTTGAAGAAGATTATTTAGTAGAACGTGTAGCAAAAAAATACACTACAGAGGTTAAATATGATAACAATAAATTTGTAGGTTATGAAGTAACAGAACAAGCTGGAATAGATGGAGAAAATCGAGTTACACAAAGGGTAACTAAAGTAAATGGGGAAACTCAAAAAATTGAGACATTAAACACAGAAGTCATGAAAGAAGCTGTTAATGAAATTGTAGTTAAAGGTGGAAAAAAATTTGCTGGCGGCTATGGAAATATTGTTGCTACAACAGGGTCATGGGGATGGCCAGCATCTTGTAGTTCTGTTTCAAGTCCTTTTGGATGGCGTTGGGGAGTCCTACATAAAGGTATTGATATAGCTGGATGTGGATTTGGTTCATATATCTTTGCCGCTAAGGAAGGAAGAGTTGTTGTTTCCAAAGCCGATAAAAGCGGAGGATATGCTGGTGGCTATGGAATGAATGGAGAAATCATTTTCATAGATCATGGTAATGGATATTATACAGAATACGCTCACATGTGTCCGGGGTGTCGCTATGTAAAAGAAGGAGACTATGTGGAGAAAGGTCAACCAATTGGAGGAATGGGTCAAACAGGAGCTGCTTATGGTACGCACTTACACTTTGGTGTATGGAGTGGATATCCACACAGAGGTACTCCAGTAAACCCAATGTCACTTTATTAAGATGAAAATAAAAACAATAGCCAGTGGTTCAAAAGGAAATTGTTCAATAGTCTTATGCGATGAAACAAAAATAATTATAGACATGGGAATTTCCTACCTTACTTTAAAAAGAAGTTTGGAAGAAAATTCCCTTTCTTTTGACCAATTTGCTGGTATACTAATAACCCATAACCATAAAGATCACATTAATGGTTTAGCGACTCTTATAAAAAAGACTGACCTTCCGGCATTCATTCCCCAAGCTATGTATGAAGGCTTAAAAGATGTATTACCTAAAGATAGATGCATCTTTGTGGATGATAATTTTAATATTAACGATGTTGAAATAGAGTTAATACATACTTCTCACGACGCACCATGTTCAGTAGGATTTATCATCAATTATAAAGATAAAAGTTTAGTTTATGTAACAGATACTGGTTATATAAATAGAAAGTATTTAAATAGAATGGTTAAGAAGGATTTATATTTAATAGAAAGTAATCACGATGAAGTAATGCTTATGGATGGACCATATCCCAGATTCTTAAAAGAAAGAGTAATTAGTGATAAAGGCCATCTATCCAATACAACAACATCAAAGTATTTGAAAAAACTTGTTGGAAGTAATACAAAATATATTATTCTTGCCCATATAAGTGAAACAAATAATACAGAAGAACTGGCCTACGAGTGTACGAAAAAAGAATTATCAGATACAAACATAGAAATATTAGTAGCTAAACAACATGAGGAGAGTCCATTAATAGAGGTGTAATATGATTAAAATAATAACAGTAGGCGCTATTAAAGAAAAATACTTTAAAGATGCTATCGAGGAATATTATAAAAGAATAAAAAAATATACCTCAATAGAAATAATTGAAGTAAAAGATGAAGGATTAGTAGAAGAGAAAAAGGCTATTAATTTAGAAGCCGAAAAAATAAAAAGATATATTAGTGAAAAAGATTATTTAATCACTTTAGAAATAGAAGGTAAAGAATTTACATCTGTTGAATTTTCCAATAAACTAAATCAAATATTAATCGAAAATAGTAATATAACTTTTGTCATAGGTGGAAGTTATGGATTAAGCCAAGAGATAAAAGATAAGGCAAAACTACATTTATCATTTTCCAAAATGACTTTTCCTCATCAATTATTTAGGATTATATTATTAGAACAAATCTATAGAGCTTATAAAATTATTAATAATGAAAGGTATCACAAATAAAGGAGTAATATATGATAGGAAATTCTTGGGACAATTTATTAACTGACGAATATCAAAAAGAGTATTTTAGAAACTTAATGAGCTTCATAAAAGAAGAATATAAAACAAAAGTTATATATCCTAAACAAAACGAAGTATTTAATGCATTTAGATATACTTCATTTGATAAAGTTAAGGTAGTAATATTAGGGCAAGATCCATATCATGGTCCTAATCAAGCCGAAGGATTATCTTTCTCAGTAAGTAATGAGGTATTAAAACCACCATCATTAAAAAACATTTTTAAGGAACTAGAAAGTGATTTAGGAATACCATTTCCGAAAGCAAACTCACTAAAACCTTGGGCAAAAGAAGGCGTTCTTCTCTTAAATGCAGTATTAACAGTTCAAGAACATATTCCGACATCTCATAAAGATAGAGGCTGGGAGATATTTACTGACAATGTAATCAAACTATTAAATACTAAAAAGGAACCGATAGTATTCATTTTATGGGGAAGTTATGCTAGAAGTAAGAAGAGTTTAATAACTAATCCCAAGCATTATATAATTGAGTCACCACATCCTTCACCATTTTCAGCTAGAAATGGTTTCTTTGGTAGTAAACCATTCTCAAAAACAAATGATTTTTTAAGAAGTAAAGGGTTAAAAGAAATAGATTGGCGAGTTGAATAAAATTAAAAAAATGTATTAAAAAACTACACATTGCTTTGTGTAGTTTTAATATTTATCTATTTTGGGCTTGAACAGCAGTAATTGCCACCACTCCAACAATATCTTCAGCACTACATCCTCTAGATAAGTCATTAACAGGAGCAGCAATACCTTGGCAGATTGGTCCATATGCCTCAGCTTTAGCTAATCTTTGAACCAACTTATATCCAATATTACCTGCATCTAAATCTGGAAATACTAATACATTAGCATGTCCCGCAACCTCACTATTTGGCGCTTTCGAAATAGCTACCTCTGGAATAATAGCAGCATCTAGTTGTAACTCCCCATCCATTTTATATTGTGGATATTTTTCCTTAGCTATCTTTACTGCTTCTACTACTTTGTCAACATCATTGTGTTTAGCACTTCCCATAGTTGAATGTGATAAAAACGCAACCTTAGGTTCATTTTGAACTAATAAGCTAAAACTATCAGCACTACTTGCAGCAATAGCAGCCAACTTATTTGAATCAGGATTTTGTTCCAATCCACAATCAGCAAAAATAAATGTTCCATTAGCTCCATATTCACAATTAGGAACAACCATTAAGAAAAATGCAGAAACCAACTCAACTCCAGGCTTAGTTTTTATTATTTGTAAAGCGGGTCTTAAAGTATTTGACGTTGAATGACAGGCACCAGATACACATCCATCGGCCTTACCTACTTTAACTAACATACATGCATAATACATATAGTCATCTAATAACAATTTCTTTGCATCCTCATAAGTTAAACCTTTATTTTTACGAAGCTCTACTAAGTTTAAAGTTAAATCTTCTGTTAGCTCACTAGTAGCTGGATCAATAATCATTGCTTTACTAATATCAAAATCTTTAGCCTTCTTAATAACTTCCTCTTTATTACCAATAATAATTATATTCGCAATATTTTCGTTCAAAACTATACTAGCAGCTTCCAAAACCCTCTTATCCATTGATTCTGGAAGAACAATTGTTTTAGGATCCTTTTTAGCTCTTTCTTTAATTGTCTCAATAAAACTCATGCTTTCACTTCTTTCTACTTTTCATTCAAAATTTCATACATTTCTCTTTTTTCATTGTTGTAGAATTCTTTTCTCTTATATCTCCATAACAATGCTACTATATTAGAAGGAAAAGATCCCACTAACTGATTAAAAACAACCACACTATCGTTATAAAATTTTGTGCAGCCAACAATAGCTTCTTCGTTACTATTAATGTCATCCATTATTGATACAATAGTTTCACTTTTAAATAACTTTTCATTATCATCAAGTATTTTATTAAGTGCGGTATGACATTCCTTTAAACTATTATTCATTTCAAAGTGATTAATTTGACTCTCCTTTAAAAAATCAACTTCCTCAAGAAATTCTTTTAATTTAAGTTCTTTTTTTATAATAGATCTTGTTCTATCTAACAATTCAATTTTTTTCTTTAACAAAACCTCAATATTATTTTCCGCTTCATCAATTTTTATAATTGCAAATCTAAATTTATTATAATTAACAATTATAGTTATCAAAATAATTAAAATTACAGCCGTAGCCCCAAGAATTATATATAACATATCATCACCTCAATACTACGATAATTATATCAAACTCTCATGCTTTTAACAATTAAATATTACCAAAAAAATTATGCTCCATAGTCCTCTTCTATCATTTCATCAAAAACAGGATCAGTAGCCGTAGGTTCAGTACCTTTAATAAAATACATTAACTTTTTTCGTTGATTAGCATCTGTCACTGGTTTTCCTGAGATTGGATCAACAAAAACCCCTGAAACATTTTTCGGAATGTCATACCAAGTATCTTCATCAGATTTTCCTTCTTCTACAGCTTCAATTGATTTGTACCAAATATTTTGAGCATATTTATATTCAGTCGTATTTAAATTCCTACTATCGTCATACCCCACCCAAACTGCACATAAAACATCATTATTAAATCCAATATTCCAATTATCAGCATAGGTAGTTCCACTCTTTAAGGCATATTTATGGGTAAGTTTAGAAGAAAGTCCAATTGCTGTCGGATAATTATAATCAATAAATAAAGGATCATAAGTAACAGTTAACATATTATTTAAAATAAATACAATACTTGGATTAAGTACCAAATCCTTTTCTTCTTTTGCTTCATATAAAACATTTCCTTTAGCATCAACAACCTTTTCAATCAAATGAGGTTTAACTTTATATCCTAAATTGGCAAAAGCTGAGTATCCTGCGGCCATTTCAATAATACTAATTTCATTTGTCCCAAGTGGCAACGAGGGAACCGCCTCTAAAGGAGCGGTAATCCCAACTCTTTTAGCTACATTAATTAATGCCTCATCTCCAAGAAACAAATGAGTCTTAACTGCATAAATATTTTCTGAATAGGCAACAGCGGCGGCCATTGAGATAGGTTTATTTCCATAAGTACCATTATAATTTTGTGGAGAATATTCTTCTTGATTATTGAATGTAAAAGTAGTAGCTTCGCTTGTAAAAGCACTACTGGTAGTAAAACCACTTTCCAAAGCGGCATAATATAAATATGGTTTCATCGTCGAACCGACTTGTCTTACCGAATCAGTAGCTCTATTATAAGATGATTTATTGTAATCTCTTCCGCCAACTAAAGCAATTATTCCTCCCGTCTTTGGATCTATCATCACAGCCGAAGTTTGAATTTCTGACTCGTCTGGAATATTTTCTTTAATATTTTTTTCTAATTCTTTTTGCGCCTCAACGTCAAGATGTGTATATATTTTTAATCCCTTAATATCATTGTAAGACTCAGGAATAGTATCAATGGATTTAAGTTCTTTAATAACAGCATCGTGATAATACATTAAAGTAGATAATTCCTTTTTTTCATTATTTCCCACAAGATTTAATTCACTATTATAGGCATCTTTCCTCTCTTTTTCAGTAATAACGCCATTTTTAACCATTAGACTTAAAATAGTAGATTGTCTCTTTTTAGCCAAATCATAATTTATTAAAGGAGAATAATTTGATGGTGACTTAGGTATACCTGTCAGCATGCTAGCCTCCGCTAACGTTAAATCTTTGGCTGACTTGTTAAAATAATATTTGCTTGCATTTTCAATACCATATTTCCCGTGACCATAATTAATAGTATTTAAATACCCCTCCAAAATTTCATCCTTTGAATAGTTTGCCTCAATTCTCAAAGTATACCACAATTCATCCCATTTTCTTTTCCAGGTTTTATCAAAATCTAAAAATAGATTTTTGGCATATTGTTGGGTAATTGTAGAAGCTCCCTGTATTGTATCCCCTGCCTTTATATTAATGTAACTAGCTTTCATAATTCTTAAAAAGTCAAACCCAAAATGTTTATAAAAGTTTTTATCCTCCGTAGAAATAGTAGCCTCTATTAAATAGGGAGATATATCTTTCAAATTAACCCATTCTTTAGTCTCATTTCCTTTAAAAAAAACATTATTATTTATATCATAAAGACTCATACTATTAGCAGTATTGATTTGCACTTTTGGCGAAAATTTTACATATAAAAAGGAACATCCTATACCAACAATTCCCAAAATAATAATAAATCTAATAAATTTAACCATAAAATTTCTTTTTTTCTTCATAAAATCAATCCTTTTACTATTATTATTAAAGTTCAACAATCAAAATATGTATGAAAAAATAAATAATTATGGTATAATCTAAACAGGAATTTGAAGTAGGTGACTTTTATGTCTAAAATGAATATTCACACGATATTAAAAACTCAAGAAAAAACATATGAATATAATGTTCCCGCTATTTTTAGAGATGATGATAAGATTATTATTTATAAGGAACAGGATGAACAACGTACAACGGCATCATTTAATTATCAAACTAAAGAGCTAATTAGAGAAAATGATTCTCTAAAAATGGTTTATCTTTTTAATAAAGGCAAAAATTCCCGAGGAACTATTTACATTAAAGAACTAGGGAGAACATTTGATCTTACTCTTAATACCAGTGATATTAAGAGAAATGGTCAAAATATAGAAATAATATTTTCGGTTGAAGGACAACCATTTAATTATAAAATTGAGGTGAAATAATATGAGCATAATAAAAAAATTAACAAGAGATTTACAAGATTTAGTAAAACAAGCTGGTTATGAAGCAGAAAATTTGGTTTTACAACCATCAGGAAGAAGAGATTTAGGACAATACCAAATAAATGATGCGATGACTTTAGCTAAAAAATATGGTAAAAATCCTAGAATAATTGCAGAAGATATTAAAAAGGTTTTAGATGAAGATAATAGATTTACAAATATTAATATTGCAGGACCAGGTTTCATCAATATTACTTTAACTGATGAATATTTAGTCGAAATATTAAATACAATTGCTAGTGACATTAATACAAATATTGATAAAGAAAATCCCAAAAAAATAATTATTGACTATGGTGGTGCCAATGTAGCAAAATCACTTCATGTAGGGCACTTAAGAAGCGCTAATATTGGTGAAGCATTAAAAAGACTAGCTAAACTTTTAGGACATGAGGTTCTAGGAGATGCTCATTTAGGAGACTACGGACGTCCTCTAGGTTTGGTTGTTCTAGAAATTAAGAAGATGTATCCAGATTTACCTTTCTTTGATGAGACATATACTGGTAATTTTGATGAAGTAGAACTTCCAATTACTAACGCTGATTTAGAAAGAATCTATCCTCTTGCCTCAACAAAGTCAAAGGAAGATGAAGCCTATCTTGAGGAAGCAAGAGAGGTAACAGCTAAAATTCAAAGTAAAACGAGAGGATATTATGATGTATGGAAAAAGATTGTAGAACTTTCAAAAGAGGATATAAAAAAGGTTTATAATCAATTAAATGTTTATTACGACTTATGGCTAGGCGAAAGCGACGCCGTAGAGTATTTCGAAGAATTAAATGAAATATTTGAACAAGCTGGCATCTTAGAAGATAGTGAAGGGGCTAAAATAGTTGAACTAAAAGAAGATACCGATAACGCACCAATGCCTCCATTATTATTTATAAAGTCAAATGGAACACTTTCATATCAAACAACAGATTTAGCAACTATTTTACAACGTAAAAAAGAATATAATCCAGACGAAATTTGGTATGTAACAGACGGAAGACAAGCCCTACACTTTGAACAGGTATTTCGTGCGGCCAGACTTGCTAATTTAGTTGATGAAAATGACGTATTAGAACATATTCCTTTTGGAACCATGAATGGTAAAGATGGAAAACCATTTAAAACAAGAGACGGCGGAACTATGTCTTTGAAGAACCTAATTTCCTTGGTTAATGAAGAAACAATTAAAAAAATTGATCCTGCTTCAGTAACCGAAGAAGAAAGAAAAGAAATATCTGAAACAGTAGCTATAGCCGCTTTAAAATATGCTGATTTCCTACCTTACCGCGCAACAGATTATGTTTTTGAACTTGAAAAATTTGCAGACTTAGATGGAAAAACTGGTTCATATATTTTATATTCAACCATAAGAATGAAATCATTACTTGCTAAAGCGAGTGAACTAAAGAAAGAAAAGATGCATATATTTGGTGGTGAAACTGAAAGAGAAATTGCTTTAACTATTCTAAATTTACCAATAGTTTTAACAAAATCAAAAGAAGTAAAATCGTTAAATGATATTGCAGAATACTTATATAAGTTAACCTCTTTATATAATAAATTTTATTCAGAAAATAAAATTTTGATTGAAAATAATCAGAAATTACAAGAATCTTGGTTAATATTAACTAAACTTGTATATGATATAAATAACCTACTTTTAGATGTATTAGGAATTAAAGTTCCAGAAAAAATGTAAAAAGTGTTGTATTTAGATTAAATCTATGTTATAAGTTTGTTGGCGCTTTTGTGCTAACAAACTTTATTTATTAAACATATAATGTTTTAATAGGAGGTCAAAATGAGTATTAAGAAAATGACTAAAGAGGATTTAGAGTTACTATCAAACAAAGATATAACAAATTTAATATTAGAAGAAAGTAAAAAATCGATAAATACAGCCGACCTTTTCAAAAAAATAATAAGTCTATTAGAATTACCTGAAAATACATTTGAAAAGAAAATTGGCGATTATTATACAGCCTTATCAACTGATAAAAGATTTATTCTTTTAGAAGATGGAACCTGGGATTTAAGAAACCGTCATACCTCTGATAAAATCGTTAAAGTTACAGAAGAGGATGAGGAAGATGAAGAAGACACAGATGATGATAATGAAGAAGCAACTGATGATTCCCTAGAAGATGGTTTTGATGACAGTGACGATGAAGACTATGATGATGAAACTAATGAAGAATTAAAAGATTTAGTAGTAATAGATGAAGATGAATTAGAACTAGAACAATAATCTAGTTTTTTTCTTAAAAAGAATATGATATAATACAACTGATTACCAAGAAAGAATAGGGTGAAAAATATGATAGAAAGATTAGATGCTACGTTGGAAAAGTATAATCAACTAGAACAAGAGTTAACAAAACCAGAGGTTTTAGGTGATATAAAAAAAACACGTGAATATTCTAAGGAGATGGCTGCCTTAGAAGATATTGTCGCTTGCTATAAACGTTATAAAAAAGTTTTAGAAGACATCGAAAGTACTAAAGAGATGACAAAAGATCCAGAATTAGGAGAGATGGCCAAAGAAGAGCTAAAGAGCTTAGAAGAGGAAAAAACTAAATTAGATGGTGAGTTAGAGATTCTTTTAATTCCAAAAGATCCTAACGATGATAAAAATGTAGTTATGGAAATTCGTGGAGCAGCCGGTGGTGATGAAGCTAATATCTTTGCTGGGGACTTATTTAGAATGTATACGAGATATGCAGAAAAACAGGGCTTTTCTTATCAAGTTTATAATTCTGTTGAAGGAACAGCTGGCGGTTTTAGTCAAATTGAATTCATTATTAAAGGTACAAATGCTTATTCATTATTAAAATATGAAAGTGGTTCTCATAGAGTACAACGTGTTCCAGTAACTGAAGCGAATGGTAGGTTACAAACTTCTACTGCGACAGTTTTAGTTATGCCAGAAGCAGATGATGATATTGATATCCAAATCAATCCAAATGATTTAAGAATCGATATTTATCGTTCCAGCGGATGTGGTGGACAAGGAGTAAATACAACAGATTCTGCTGTAAGAATAACTCACTTACCTACAAATACTGTAGTAACATGCCAAAATGAACGAAGTCAAATTCAAAATAAAGAACAAGCAATGAAAGTATTAAAAACAAGACTTTATGAATTGGAATTACAAAAACAATTAGAAGAAGCAGGGGAAGCACGTCGTAGTAAAATTGGAACTGGAGATCGTGCCGAAAAAATAAGGACTTATAATTATCCACAAAATAGAGTTACGGATCACAGAATTGGCTTTACAACTAAGAACCTTGATCGTGTAATGGATGGAGACTTAGCAGATGTAATTGATGCTTTAATCCAAGAAGATCAAAAAAGAAAACTCCAGGGAGAAGAGTAGGAGATGTAAGCATGCGAGTAGAAGATTTACTAGTATATGGAAAAAGTTATGGACATTCCGACATTATTAAAATATTACTCGCTGAACTTTTAGGTTTTAATCCCTTAGAGTTATTAAATCATCTGAGTGATGAAGTTTCAGAAGAAAAAGTTAACATATATAAAAAAGAAATAGAGGCTTTGAAACAAGGAAAGCCTCTCCAATATGTCTTAGGAAACGTAAATTTTTATGGCGAAGTATATGATATCAACGAAAATGTTTTAATTCCTCGCTTTGAAACAGAAGAATTAGTGGAAAATACAATTAAATATATTCAAAAATTTTTCCACTATCCTGTTGATATAATAGATTTAGGTTGTGGAAGTGGTGTTATTGGTTTAACTCTAGAAAAAAAAGTTTCCACAAAATCTGTGGATTTAGTAGACATAAGCACAGAAGCCTTAGAAGTTACCCACAGAAATTGTGAAAAACATAATTCCAAAGCTAATTTAATCCACAGCGATATGTTTAAAAACATTGCTGGCAAGTATGACGTAATTATTAGTAACCCACCATATATAAAGACAACGGAAGAAATAGAAGATATAGTCAAAAACAATGAACCACAGCTTGCTTTATATGCTGGAGATGATGGACTAGATTGTTATAAAAAAATATTGCAAGACGTTAATATACATATGAAAGAGAGATGTTTAATTGCATTTGAAATTGGTATGACACAAGCCGCTGATATAACAAATCTTGCTTATAAATATTTAACAGATATAAAAGTTGAAGTAAAAAAAGACTTATCAGGAAAAGATAGAATGTTATTTATTTTTAAAAATCTTGAATAAAAATAGCATTAAAACCTCACTATTAAAATGAAAGTGAGGTTTTTCAATGAAAAAATTAACAATTATAGTTTTTATTATAGTAACAATTCTTTGCATTAATAAAAAAGAGGTGCTTACAATTCCAAAGGACGCTATTCGTTTCCGTGTAATAGCAAATAGTAACAACCCAGAAGACCAAGCTACTAAAAAGAAAGTAGTAACCAATTTAAACAAAACAATTAAAAAAATAGAGTTTACTCCTAAAGATATTACCTCATCACGAAAAATAATAAAGAATTCTATCCCCGAGTTTAGTAAAGTAGTTGAAGAGACGCTTCAAGATCTAAACTCACAACAAAATTATAGGATAAATTATGGTAAAAACTATTTCCCGGAAAAAAAATACAAAGGCATCAAGTATGAAGCAGGAGAATATGAATCTTTAGTAATTACATTAGGAGATGGATTAGGAGACAACTTTTGGTGTATCTTATTTCCACCTTTATGTTTACTAGAAGCTGAAGAGGATGAGACATCAGAGGTTGAGTATACTTCTTTTATAAAGGAAATAATAAATAAGTACTTCTAAAATTAAATTGAATAAAATACTTATGAGTAGATTATATCTTTACGTTTGCTTGACGCCAAAATGGTTGATTTAATTGACAAACCAACTAGTTTCTCATAAGATTAAAGTGGGTGATGATAAATGTTAGTAAACTTCAAAGAGATGTTAAACAAAGCTAAATTAAAACATTATGCAGTCCCACAATTTAATATAAATAATTTAGAGTGGACAAAATATATACTGGAAGAATGTAGAGACTTAAATATACCTGTAATTTTAGGCGTAAGCGAGGGAGCAGCCAAATATATGGGTGGATTTAAAGTTGTTGCTGCAATGGTAAGAGAATTAGTTATTTCATTAAATGTAGAAACTCCAGTATGCCTTCACCTAGACCATGGTACATCAAAAGAATCATGCATTAAGGCAATAGATGCCGGATTTACATCGGTCATGATTGATGCATCAAAACATGAATTAGACGAAAATATTAGAATAACAAAAGAAGTAGTAGAATATGCCCATTCTAGAGATATAAGTGTTGAAGCTGAAGTAGGACATATCGGTGGGGCAGAAGATAATATAACAGCAACCAATACTAATGCCACGTTAGAAGATTGCAAAATTTTATATGAAAATACCCAAATTGATTCATTAGCCCCAGCACTAGGAAGTGTTCACGGTTTTTATAAGGGTGAACCAAATTTAGATTTTAATACAATGCAAACTATTAATGAAAATCTACCAATTCCACTAGTACTTCATGGTGGAACAGGTATTCCAGAAGATAAAATAGCTAAAGCGATTAGCTGTGGTATCTCAAAAATAAACATTAATACTGATTTACAAGCAGTGTGGAGTAATGCAGTAAGAAAAAAAATAGATAGTGATAAAGATGTATATGATCCACGCAAAATTATAGGTAGCGGTGAACAAGCAATGAAAGAAAGAATCAAAGAATTAGTTACTCTTTTTAACACGAGCTTATAAAAAAAGTGGAGGTAAAATAATGAAGATTATGGAAATTCATGGTGCCAAAGATTTAACAGGTACCATCAGAATCAGTGGAGCCAAGAACGCAACAGTAGCCTTAATTCCAGCAGCAATTTTAACTGATGAAGAGGCAACAATTTGTAATGTTCCAGAAATTACTGATACAGAAGCATTATGCGATATTTTGAAAGCATTAAATGTTGATGTAAAAAGAGCCAGTGAAAGTATTATAATTAATCCAAAAGACATGGAAAATATTGAAATAGCAGAAAACTTTTCTAAAAAGTTAAGAGCGTCATACTATTTTATGGGGGCTTTACTTGGAAAATATAAAAAAGCAGTAATGTATTTTCCAGGAGGATGTTCAATTGGTGAGCGCCCAATCGATTTACATTTAAAAGGATTTGAAGCACTAGGCGCAAAGGTAACAAACATTGAAAATAAATATATTGTGGAAGCTGACGAATTAAGAGGAGCCAATATCTATTTAGATATAGCTTCAGTTGGAGCGACAATTAATATTATGTTGGCAGCTGTTAAAGCCAAAGGAACGACTGTAATTGATAATGCTGCCAAGGAACCAGAAATAGTAAACGTCGCTACATTTTTAAATAATATGGGAGCTAAAATTAGGGGAGCTGGAACTTCTACAATTAAAATTGAAGGTGTAGACCGTTTAGGAAAGTGTTTTCACGAAGTAATTCCAGATAGAATAGAAGCTGGAACTTATATAATTATTGGTGCTTTATGTGGAAAACCCCTAAAGATTGATAATATCATTCCAGAACACGTGGACTCCTTATTATCAAAATTAGATGAAATGGGTGTTGATATGGAGATTGGGTCAGATTATGTAATTATATCTAAGCCCGAAAAATATAAAACTACATCCATAAAAACAGCTGTATATCCGGGATTCCCAACAGATTTACAACAGCCATTTACAGTTTTATTAACTCAAAGTAATGGCAAATCCAAAGTAACAGAAACAATTTGGGAAAATCGCTTTATGCATATTCCTTATTTAAATAATTTAGGTGCAAATATTACGGTTAATAATCAAACAGCAACTGTAATTGGCCCTACAACTCTAAAAGGAACAGAAGTAGTTGCTACAGACCTTCGCGCAGGAGCTGCTATGGTTACTGCTGCATTACTGGCTGAAGGTAAAACAACAATTACCAATGTTGAACATATTTTAAGAGGATATGAAAAAATAGTAGAAAAGTTAACCGAGGTTGGTGCTAAAATAGAAATAAAAGAAATATAATTTAATATATTTCTTTTTATTTTGGAGGCAATATGCGATCTTCGAGAAAGACTAAGCTTTTGATTTTAATAATTATGAGTTTTTCTGTATTTTTTATTTATAAATTTACTAATCACAACAATATTAATTATACGGTAATAGGTGATAGTCTATCCTATGGAAAAGATTGTTATGGACAAGTAGATTATGGCTATAGCGATTATATAAAAGATTATTTAGAAAGCAAGAATAAGTTGCAAAGATACTCTAGAGAATATACACAAATGGAAATGACCATAAAAGATCTTTATAATACACTTTTATCAGAAGAAAATATGACTAATAGTGACAAAAATGTGAACTTAAGGTCTTTGTTAAGGGATTCAGATTATTTAACAATGACTATCGGACTAAATGATCTACTTTATAAATTAAGTTTAATAAATGATGTAACGGATGAAAATATTAATATAATAATAAAAGAAATAGATGAATCATTTGATATGCTAATAGAAGAGATAAGAAAAGTTTATAATCGAGATATTTACGTTATTGGTTATTATAACTTTAATAGCAATAATACTATTGTCCAAAAAGCTATTAAAAAACTTAATAATATATATAAGAAAAATCCCAATGTAATTTACATTTCTTCTCAAGAGTTATCTCAAAATCCCAATGTATTCTTACCAAATCCTAATAGTTATCTGCCAAATTACAAAGGATATCAATTAATATCCAATAAAATCATTGATAAAATGGCAAAAAAACTTGAAAATTAGAAAAATACTTGTTATACTAATAACGCATTTGAATTACTATGGCTTTTTGAGTCATGGCGGAAGGAGAGTTAATATGAAAAAGGGAATACATCCAGAAATCCAAGAATGTACAGTAACTTGTGCATGTGGAGAAACATTTAAAGTTAAATCTACAAAACCAGAAATTACAGTTGAAGTTTGTTCTAAATGTCATCCATTCTATACAGGAAAACAAAGTAGAGCATCACGCGCAGGACGCGTTGATAAATTCAATAAGAAATATGGTTTTACAACTACAGAAACTGCTGAATAAGCAGTTTTTTTGATTTTTATATCAAATAATCCACAACTATTGTGGAAATAATAATATATGTAATAAAATGCAGTAGTAATATTTCAAATCAAAAATAATTGTGATACAATAATTATAAGGAGATAAATAAATGAAAATAGGTTTAGCAAGTGACCATAGAGGTTACAAATTAAAAGAATATTTAAAAAAGGAATTAGAAAAAAATAATTACGAAGTAGTTGATTTTGGAACAAATAGTGAAGAATCAACTGATTATCCAGATTATGCTTTTGCCTTGGGAGAAGCAGTAGTTGCAAAAGAAGTTGAAAAAGGTATCGCAATATGTGGTTCTGGAATTGGAATTAGCATTGCTTGTAATAAAGTAAAGGGTATCCGCTGTGCTAAGGTAGATAGTGTAGAAGATACTATTGCCACACGTATTGATAATGATTCAAATATTGTTGCTTTTGGAGAAAAAATGCCTCAAGATAAAGCCTTAGAAATAGCAAAAACATTTATTGCAACAGAAACATCTCAAGAAGAAAAACATGTTCGTCGCCGCAACAAGCTTAGAAAGTATGAAGAAACTCACTAATGTCAGGTAAATTTTTCTTATATATTTTTGTTACAATAATTGTAACTTGGGCTATGGACTCCGTAAATATTAATCAAATATTTAAAAAAAACAGAGTAGTTCAAGCACGAGTATTTTATTTTTTACTTGGACTATCTCTAATATATTTAATAACAAATTTTATAATGGATTTATTCATTTCTGTAAAAAGTTTTTAAAGAGAGTATAAATCCTTTTTTTTTGCCCAAACTTATAATGAGGTGAAAAGATGAAAAAATTAAAATTAAAAAGATTTGTACTTCCAACATTTATTGCAACATTAGGATTAATTGCTGTAGTGGTAGCTTTAGTAGTAACAAAACCTGATACTACATTAAAGGATAACAACACTTTAACTTACGTATCAAATACTATTTTATCTAGAGACATTCCAGTAATTAATATGTCTCCAAAAGTCATTTATCCATATACAGACCCATCTGTAACTATAGGTAAAAATTACTACGATTATCAAGGCACAGCTGAAGATCAAGAAAAATCAATTATTTTCCATGAAAATACTTACATTCAAAATTCAGGAATTGATTTTGTATATGAAAATAAATTTGATGTAATTGCAGTCTTAGATGGAACAGTATCTAATGTTAGAGAAGATGAACTACTAGGAAAAATAGTAGAAGTAAATCATAACAATGAATATGTATCTATTTATCAAAGCTTAAGTGAAGTAAAAGTTAAAAAGGGAGATATTGTAAATCAAGGACAGGTTTTAGGAATAAGTGGTACTAATAAATTGGATAAAGATTTAGGGAACCATTTACATTTCGAATTCTATGCCGGTGGTCAAATAGTAAATCCATCTTTATATTTAGATAAAGAATTAAAAGCAACAAAAGAAGAGGAATAGAACTCTTTTTTTTAAGAAAAAGGATGTGATCAAATGATTTCAACAGATATTGGAATAGACTTAGGAACGTCAAATGTCTTAATATATGTTAAGAAAAAAGGAATTGTATTAAATGAACCTAGTGTCGTTGCTATTGAAAAAGACACAAAGAAAGTTTTAGCTGTCGGCAGCAAAGCAAATGAAATGTTAGGTAGGACGCCGGGAAAAGTCTACGCTATTAGACCATTAAAAGAAGGAATAATAGCCGATCTAGAAGCTACAGAAATAATGCTAAATGAGTTTATTAAAAAAATAAAATTAAAAAATTTATTTATTAGACCAAGAATACTAATTTGTTGTCCCACAAATATAAACCCCATTGAAAAAATAACGATAAAAGAAGCAGCAGAAAGAACCGGGGCAAGAAAAGTTTATATTGAGGAAGAACCTAAAATTGCCGCCTTAGGCGCTGGTATGGACATTAAACAACCTAAAGCAAATATGGTTGTTGATATTGGTGGAGGAACTACAGATATTGCAATTTTATCTTTACATGATATAGTTACCTCCAATAGCATTAAAATAGCAGGGACTACCTTTAATGATAATTTAATTACATATATTAAGGACAAATATAAGTTATTAATCGGAGAACTTACTGCAGAAAATATAAAGTTAAATTTTGCTAATATATATAATCCTGATTCTAATAAAAAGATCGAAGTAAAAGGTAGGAATCTAGTCTCTGGTTTACCAAGTACAATAGAAATATCCCAAGACGAAACAAAAGTAGCATTGCAAGAGAGTATTTCAGAAATAGTAAAAGCAATAGTTAACGTTTTAGAATCTGCTCCTCCGGAGTTATCCGCAGATATTGTGGAAAAAGGAATTGTTTTAACCGGCGGTTCATCACAACTATGTGGATTAATCGAAATTTTGGAAGAAAATCTAAAAGTACCAGTTTTAATAGCTGAATCCCCGTTAACGTGTGTCGTTGAAGGAACTGGTATTTTACTTGAAGAATTAGAAAAATATGAAGAAGACCAGTAATTTGGTCTTTTTGTTTGCTATTTGTAACAAAATTGAGATATAATTTTAATAGAAAGAAGTGAGATGTATGAAGATACAAATATTAAATGCTTGCAAAGTTGTTTTAGTAACCTTTATTTGTTCCGCAATAATTATGGAAGTAATGAAAAAAGCTGCCGTTCACATTGGAGCCATGGATATTCCTCGTTCTGATGAAGGGAATAGACATATTCATAAGAAAGCGACTCCAAAATTAGGAGCTGTAGGCATTTTCTTGGCCTTCCTAATTGGATATATGCTATTTGGGGAACAAAGTATCAGAATGAATTCAATCTTAATTGGTAGCTTTGTGATGATTATGGTAGGTGTAGTTGATGATATTGCACCAATTAAGGCTAGACATAAATTTTTAGGACATATAATAGCTGCCGCAATAATAGTTTTTTATGGCAATATCTTACTTGATGAAATATCAGCATTTGGATATACACTGACATTTGGTTGGTTTGCATATCCATTAACAATACTATTTATTGTGGCATGTGCCAATATTATAAATTTAATTGATGGATTAGATGGATTAAGTGGTGGAATATGTAGTATTTTCTTTCTGACCATTGCTATTATCGGTTTCTTTCAAGGAAGATATGGAAGTTTAGTAATAGTTTTAAGTTTAATAATGTTGGGTTCTACTTTAGGGTTCTTATTACATAACTTTTATCCTGCAAAAATATTTGCCGGAGATTGTGCCACATTTATGGGATTTATTATCGCAATAATCACTTTATTAGAATTTAAAGGTCCAGCATTGATTTCCTTTTTCATACCAGTTTCAATTTTAAGTATTCCAATTTTAGATACACTATTTGCTATAATTAGACGTTTGCTCAAGGGTCAACCACCTTTTCAAGCTGATAAAGAACATATTCATCATCAATTGCTTGGAATGAATTTTTCTCAACGTACAACAGTATTAATTATTTATGGAATAAACCTTTTATTTGCAGCTGCATCAATTTTTTATACATTGAAGGATCCGGTGAAAGGCCAAATAATTTATATAATTATATTTTTATTAGTAATCTGGTTTGTTTTCCATACCTCAATTATTTCAGATAAAAGTAAAGCTGTCCCAAAGGCTATCAAAAAAGGGCTTCATTTAGATCCTGAAAAATCATTAATTTCCAACATAGTACCTAAATCAAAAGCGTCAGCCACGAAGAAGGATAATAAAAAGTCAAAAAGTAAAGCAAAAACGACAACTTCACCTAAGAAAAAAAGTTCTAAAAAGAGCACGAAATAAAATGTGTTCTTTTTGTTTCTACCAATAATTGACATTTTATGATACAATTGAAAACGTAATAAGAATAGAGGGAAAAATAAATATGATAAATTTTGTGATTTGTGAGGATGAAAATGACTTTGCTAAAGAGTATAAACAAATAATTGATAAATACATGATGAACTATGATTATGAATATAAATGTACGATATTTAATGATTACAATGAAAAGTTCGATAGTTTTATCAAAACAAAAGAAGATTTTAAAATATACATTTTAGATTTAAAGACTAAAACTAGTTCTGGGTTAGATGCTGCAAGAAAAATAAGAGAAGAAGCAGATGACTGGAATTCAATAATCTTAATTATTACTAGCCTAGGTAAATTTAAACATGAGGCCTTAGCTAAAAGATTGATGTTACTAGATTTTATAGATAAGTCAGATGATTACAGAATGTATTTAATTGATTGTATAACCAAATGTTTAAAATGTTATGATGAAAGACCAAATAAGTTGAAGTATACTTATAAAAATAACGTTTATAATGTAGAATTCAAACACATTGTTTATATTCAAAAAGAACAAGAAAGTAAAAGATGCAAGATACACCAAGATGATGGTACAGAATTACCATATGTAGGTACACTTACGGGATTGCTAGGAAAATTAGATAATAGATTTATAAAGACATCAAGATGTACAATCGTTAATACTAGATTAATAAATCAATTTAATCAAAAAAATAATGAAATATATTTTAAAAATGGTGATATGGTTAATGACATATCTAGAGAAAATAAAAAGAAGGTAGTAAACTATGTTAGAGGTATTTAGTAAATATATCTGTCATTTAATAATGAGCTTAAGTGCGTTTTATGTAATTAAATGTATGACAAATAGTAAAGAGAGATTGTTTACTATTAAGACTGTTTCACTAATAGTTGCTTTAACCACAATTAATTATATTATTGATAATAACACCTATAGTATTACAAGCACCTTACTTACATTTTTAATAAATACCGCTTTTTATAAACTGATATTTAATTTAAATAAAGAAGAATCGATAATTTGCTGTGGAATATACATGATAATATTGTTTTTTTCTGATACCCTATATGCTATTTTTGTCACAAAAATTTTTACAATTGAAGAATTAAGATCCAGCCCAGCGTTATCAATAATTTCAAATTTAATTGATGGTATAATTGCACTGCTAATTATAAATATCAAAATGGTGAAGACTAAATGTATAAAATTTTTGAAAATAAATCAATCAAAACGAAAAGTAATAGATTATGTCTTTATTTTATTCGTAATATTATGTTTTGTTTTAACTGGTTATAACATTAGAGATCAACATTTAACTCATATACAATTTAGTATCAATATTGGCATTAATTTACTTTTACTTTTTATTTCTTATGTTTTCATTATAGACAAAGTTAAATATAATCAATTAATAAAAGAATATAATGTATTATTTAATTACATTCAAAACTTTGAAGAGTGGGTTGAAAAGGAACAATTAAATCGCCATGAGTATAAAAATCAATTAGCTATATTAAGAAGTTTGGCCACAGATGAAAAGGTAATTAAGAAAATAAATAACATTCTAGATGACAATATTAAAATAAAAGATGATGTTGTTTATAAACTAAGAAAATTACCAAAAGGTGGACTTAAAGGTTTAATGTATTATAAAGTAGCTCTAGCTCAAAAACAAAACATTAATATTGAGGTAGACGTTAGTCTTAAAGAAAAAGGAATATTTGGAAGTTTAAGCGAAAATAAAATGAAAGTGTTGTGTAATCTAATAGGTATCTATTTTGATAACGCTATAGAAGCAACTATAGAAACTGCGAAGAAATCAATAGAATTAGAAGTTTATGAATTAAATAACGAAATAAGAATTGTTATATCAAATACATTTGTCCAATACGATAATTTTGATAAAAGAAATGAAAGAGGAGTAACCACAAAGGGTAAAGGTCATGGCAATGGGTTATACTATGCTAATAATCTACTATCAAAAAATGATTGGATAGATGCTGTCCAAGAAACTATTGATGATTACTATATTCAAAATATTATTATAAAAAAAACTAGAGCTTTAATCTAGTTTTTTTAGTCATTAAATAAAGCAGAAGCATTTGGCTCATCAATAATATACCATACACATCCAAGAGATGCTGCGCTTGATGCAATAAGTGCTATAGCTGCAACTAAACTTGCTATTCTTTTTTTCATACTTATCTCCTTTCTAATTAATGCTTTAACATCACTAATTCTGACTTAAATACTTATAGTTTGCATAAGGCTGTTTAAATAATTTATATGTTAAAGGGTTAATTACAATAGATTGAATTACCAATGCGCTTAATATAAGATTAGAAACAAAACTATCATTAAAAAACCAAATAATTAATGTATATACAATGCCTACCCCAATAGTTAGTAATTTTCTAATTAGTCTTTTTTTCTTATTAAACAAAGGCCTTTTAACTGTATCTGCAGGAGCAAATAGAATATAGTCTAAAATGCAAATTCCTGAGATAGCTAATTTCCAAGCAATAGATAAATTAATATTTATAAATAAAAGGGGTATCAACACAAAACATAATGTTGAAAAAATTAAACATTGATAACTATTCTCGGCATGAAATCCAAATCCAAAATATCTTATTATATTAAAGAAAATAATTACCAAAACAACCTCTTTTAAAATCCCTAAAATCAGTGCTAATAAAAGAATTATAATTATCTTTGTTATAGTAAGGTATAAACCTTCCAATCCATAACGTAATAATTTTTCCTCTTTATCAGAGTAATTATTATACTTTTTTAAAAAATTAGTAGTTGAATTTAAAAACTTCTCTTTCATTATTACTTCCTCATCAATAATAATTATACGGATTGCATTAAATAACACAATCCCAAATAGAGCGACAAAATACGACAAATTTCGACAACGGGTATCAACAAATTCGAAATTTGATGAAATTTGTAGATAAGTTACCAAAAACATATTAAAAAAATACCATTCAAGGATTTTTTATTCATAAAAACTATTTTCTGCTAGAATAAATAATGCCGACAGAAAAATACAAAAAGAAGGTAGAAAGAGGTGCAGAAGTTAGTATGATAGGACGCGTGAAATGGTTCAATAACGATAAGGGGTATGGATTTATCGATTATAAAGAAAATGAAGATATATTTGTACATTATTCAGCTATTGATATAGATGGATATAAAACCTTATCCGAGGGCCAATTAGTAGAATATAAATTGATTGAAACTAGCAAGGGCTATCAAGCAATTAATGTTCGTTTAGTAAAAGAAACTGCTAATACAAAATAGTAGTTTTTTTTTAAATATTATGCTATACTGAAAGTGTAAAGGAGGCGATAGTATGGACATTATCATCAGAGGAGATAAAATTAAAATTACTGATGCTATGAGCGATTACATTAAGGAAAAACTAGGAAAATTAGAAAAGTATCTAGAAAATAGCGAAACAGTTCGCGCAAACGTAATAGTTAAAGTAAAAAATCATGAACAACGTGTTGAAATTACCATACCATTGAAAACATTTATTTTAAGATCTGAAGAAACTCAAGATGACTTCTATGCAGCTGTAGATAAGACAATCGATAAGTTAGAAAGACAAATTCGTAAAAACAAAACAAGAATTACGAAACAGGCTAAAAATACTTACGATTTCATATTACCAGAATTGGACTTAGCTGATGAAGACGTTTCTGATACAAAAGTTTTAAAAAGGAAAAAGGTTGAGGTTAAACCTATGAATGAAGAGGAAGCAATTCTTCAAATGGAATTATTAGGTCATCAATTTTATATGTATAAAGACAGTGATACAAATAAACCAGCCGTTGTATACAAACGTAATGATGGAAACTATGGTGTAATTGAATCTGAATAATTATACGAAAGGCACACTCTTGTGCCTTTTTATTTTGCTCCCGTACTATATAAAGAAATAAAACTTTTCTTCTTTATAAAAAAATGATAAAATAATAAGATGAAGGAGATGAAGCGAATGAAGTTTCTTAGAAAGTTATTCGATCATGAATATAAAGAATTAAAAAGATTTTCTGCCTTAGCAGATAAAATTATGGAGTTAGACGAAGAATACTCAAAGTTAACAGATAAAGATCTTCAAGCAAAGACTGCAGAGTTTAAGAAAAGATTAGCAAATGGTGAAACTCTAGATGATATCTTAGTAGAAGCTTTTGCCACAGCAAGAGAAGCTGCTTATCGTGTTATTGGAGAAAAACATTATTATGTTCAAATACTTGGAGGGTTAGCTATTCACTTTGGTAATATTGCTGAAATGAAAACTGGAGAAGGTAAAACTTTAACAAGTGTTTTACCTGCATATTTAAATGCTTTATCAGGTGAAGGTGTTCATATTATTACAGTCAATGAATATCTTGCCGGACGTGATGCCGAATGGATGGGCGGAATTCACCGCTTCTTAGGTTTAACAGTAGGCGTTAATAGAAGAGATATGAGCCCAAAAGAAAAACAAGAAGCATATGCTTGCGATATTCTTTATTCAACAAATAATGAAATAGGATTTGATTACTTAAGGGATAACATGGTTGTTCGTAAAGATGAAAGAGTTCAAAGAAGACTTAACTTTGCAATCATTGACGAAGTTGATTCAGTATTAATTGATGAAGCAAGAACTCCATTAATTATATCTGGTGGAACTATGAAAAGCGCAAATCTATATATTGATGCTGATCGCTTCGCTAAGAAGTTAAAAGAGGATAAAGATTTTATCTTTGATGAAAAGACCAAAAATGTTAATTTAACAGAAAGTGGTTCCGAAAAAGCCGAAAAAACATTCAATATAAAAAATTTATATGATATTGATAATGCCACATTATTACATCATATAAACCAAGCTTTAAGAGCAAACTATTCAATGAAAAAAGATGTTGATTATGTAGTTCAAGAAGGAGAAGTAGTAATAGTTGATCAATTTACTGGTCGATTAATGAAGGGTAGAGCTTATTCAGAGGGACTACATCAAGCTATTGAAGCTAAAGAAGGAGTTAATATTAATCAAGAGACAAAAACTTTAGCGACAATTACTTTCCAAAATTTATTTAGAATGTATAAGAAGTTATCAGGAATGACTGGTACTGCTAAAACAGAAGAAGAAGAATTTAGAAATATTTATAATATGTATGTTATTGAAATACCTACAAATAGAGAAATAATTAGAATTGATGCACCGGATTTAGTTTATGCCAATAGAGAAGCTAAATATAAAGCTTTAATTGCCTTTGTTAAAGAGCGTTATGACAAAGGACAACCTGTTCTTATCGGTACAATCGCTATTGAAACAAGTGAATTAATTAGTAAATTATTAAAACAAGCTCATATTCCACACGAAGTGTTAAATGCAAAGAATCATGAAAGAGAAGCAGAAATTATTTCTAAAATTGGTACAGGTAAATCTGTAACCATTGCTACAAATATGGCTGGTCGTGGTACAGATATTAAACTTTCTGATGAAGTAAAAGCATTAGGCGGTTTGTGTGTTGTGGGTACTGAAAGACATGAATCCCGCCGTATTGATAATCAATTGCGTGGACGTTCAGGACGTCAGGGAGACCCAGGTTATACACAATTCTTCGTTTCAATGAAAGATGATCTAATGATTCGCTTTGGTTCAGATAGAGTTGCCGACATGATGAGCACCATGGGACTTGGAGATCAAGCGATTCAGAGTAAAACATTTACGAAATCAATTACTGCTGCACAAAAAAGAGTAGAAGGAAATAACTTTGATATTCGTAAAGCATTACTTCAATATGATGATGTAATGAATAACCAAAGAGAAATAATCTATGAAAAACGAAACACAATTCTAGATAGTGAATCAATCCATGAAATGGTACTAGATACATTCAAACATCATATTCAGGATTTGGTTAATTCTCATGTTTACCCAGAAGGGCATTTAACAGATGCTGATTATGATGAAATAGTAGAATTTGCTAACGAAAACTTATTAAGAAAAGATATTAAAAAGAATGATATTAATGATTTATCAGCTGAAGGAACAATTGATAAGTTGTATGAACAAGTAGTTAAAGAATATGAAGCAAAAATTAAAGAAATTCCAACAGAAGTATCTAATGAATTTGAAAAGGTAATTACTCTTCAAGTACTAGATAATTATTGGATGGAACATATTAATACAATGTCTCACTTAAGAGAAGGAATTCATTTGCGTGGGTATGGTCAAGAAGACCCATTAAGAGCCTATACAATGGAAGGATTTGACTTATTTGATTCAATGATGCAAAGAATCGATAAAGATGTTTCGATCTTCTTAATCAAAGCTGAAATTCGTCAAAATATTGAAAGAAAAGAAGTATCCAAGAAAAAAATAACTAACGATGTAAAAGAAGAAGGTTCTAAAAAAACACCTAAGAGAGTAAACAAAATAGGCAGAAATGATCCATGCCCTTGTGGTTCGGGCAAAAAGTACAAACAATGCTGTGGAAAGTAAGATAAAATAAGGAAAAATGAGAAATTCAAAAAAATTAAGTGGGTTCGAGTTTTATAACTTGTCCACGTAATGTGGAGAAAACCTAAGTAAAATAAGGATGTGGACAACATTTTAAATGTGGACATCCTTTTTTATTACTTTGATTTTTGACAAAATGCAAGTTTAGTGCTATAATCTAACCATATTTTAAATCAGTGATTTGGAGAAGTAGATATTTATGAAATTTATAGAAAGCAACTGGTTGATGGAAAGTTGCAATGGATGAATATTGAATGGACCAAAGAGAGTTTTTCAGAAATTAATTAAAGTATGAAAAATCGGGAGTTTCTACCCGTTATCAAGAGAACATATATGATTGTATATGAAATGAAACTATTATTAGGTGGCACAAGATTCTTGTCTTAATTTTTAGGACTGGAATCTTTTTTATTTATAAGAAGGAGATGGTTATATGGAAAAATATGTGAAACGATGGTGTAAGTTATATTAATCATTGATTTAAAATATAAAAAATTAAGAAAGAAGGAAAATTTAACGAAAACAATGATTACTGGGGTAAGACCTACAGGAAGTATAACTTTAGCAAATTATATTGGAGGTATAAAAGGATTTGTAGAACAACAATACAAATATAATTCCTTAATATTTATTGCAGATATTCATGGATTAACAACTTATATTAATCCAAAAGAAATAAGAAATAACATATTAGATATAACAGCAATGTATATGGCTTGTGGAATTGATATTAAAAATACAGCATTATTTATGCAAAGTGATGTTTTAGAACATTGTAATTTAGGATTTTTAATGTCATTTCAATGTAGTGTTGGTGAATTATCTAGAATGACACAGTTTAAATCAAAAAAACAACAATTAGGAAAAAGTGAAAAAGATATGGGCTTATTTATTTATCCAACTTTAATGGCAGCAGATATATTATTATATGATGCTGAAATAGTACCAGTAGGTGCAGATCAAAGACAACACATTGAAAAAACTAGAGATTTTGGAGAGAGATTTAATAATATTTATGGTAATACTTTCAAATTACCAGAATATCAAATTCCAAAAATTGGTGCAAAAATAATGAACTTACAAGATCCAACAATTAAAATGAGTAAATCTGCTCCAAAGGATGATAAAGGAACAATATTTATGTTAGATGATATAGAAATAACAAGAAAGAAAATAATGTTTGCTTGTACCGATAGTGAAGGTAAAGTTTATTATGATGAAAATAATAAACCAGGAATATCTAATTTAATATCATTAGTATGTGTAGTTAGCAATATGACTATTGAGGAAGCAAATGAAAAATACAAGGATTATAATTATAAAGATTTTAAAATTGAAGTTGCTGATAGTGTTTGTAAATTTATTAAAGATATTCAAGACAAATTTTATCAATATAGAAATGATGAAAAGCATTTAAAAGAAATATTAACAAATGGTGCTAATAAGGCTAGAGTATATGCTTCTAAAAAAATGGAAATAGTAAAAGAAAAAGTAGGACTTAGTATTTAAAATAATAAATGTTAGTATGTATGTGCTAACATTTTTTTGTAAAGGAGATGAGGAATTATTATTAGTATTAGAAAAAGAAATAATCTATATGAATATAGATTTGAAGCAGGAAAGGTAAATGGTAAAAGAAAACAAATATCAAAATCAGGTTTTAAAACAAAAAGAGATGCATATATAGCAGGAAAAAGAGCATATGAAGAATTTATTAGTGGAGAAAGTACAAAAGAGTGTAATATGTTATATTCTGAATATTTAGATTACTGGATGAGAGAATACTTTGAAATAAATTATAAATATTCTACAGCAAAAAGATATAAAGAATCTTTTGGTAATATTAAAAGAGAGTTAGGTAATTATAAACTATCTGCAATTACTTCATTTAGTTTAAATCAAGCATTACTAAGACTATATCAAACTTCTACTACAAAAGAGGCATTAAGAAATTACCAAAAAGTTATTAAAAGTTCATTAAGAGACGCAACATATTATTTTGGATTTATTAAATATGATCCTGCAGGTTCCTTACAAATACCAAGAATATTATCGTTTGAATTAAAAAAAACGATATAGGTCACATTTATACCAATGAAGAAATAAAAATCATTTTAAATAGATTTAAATATAATGATGTTTTTATAACTGCATTTCTTACTGCTTGTTATACAGGTATGAGAACAGGTGAAGTATTTGCTTTAACTTGGGATGATATTGATTTAGAGAATAGAATTATTAAGGTAAATAAAACCGTATATGCAAAAGATAAAGATGAAAATGGTAGATGGTATTTAGGTACAACTAAAACTCGAGGTAGTAGTAGAGAAGTTTATATATGTGATAGTTTGTATACTATATTATCTGATTATCAAGAATTACAAATTAAATATAAAACAGAATATAGAAGCAAGTATAAGCGATATATCTTAAGCAAAGTAAAAAATAAATATGGTAAATTTGTAGAGTATAAGGTTATAGAAAGTAATTCTAAACGTAATAGAGTAGAAATGGTATTTACTAAAAAGGATGGGACATACTCAGGAACAGATATTATAAAATATCCTTTTAAAATAATTCATCATGAGTTAGGAATAAAGTGTAGATTTTATGATTTAAGGGGAAGTTTTGCTACTATTAGTTTAAGAAATGGTTGTGAAATAAAAGATATTGCTGAAGTATTAGGACATAAAAGAATAGAAACAACAGAAAAATATTATATTTCTAGTACAAAGGAAGACAAGAAAAAAGTGACTGAAACGGTCGAAAAGATAACAAACTTTCATTAACTTTAATTTGGTCGAATTCGACCAAATTAATTGTTAAACGATATAAAAAATAGTATAATATGTTTAAAAGATTACTTATCAAATTAATATTAAATTAAAGGAGGAAAAAATGAAAGATAAATTAATTGGAAATGAAAAAAATATTTTATTTTATAATGACGAGGACGGAAATATAAATGTTGAAGTGTTACTTGAAAATGAAGATGTTTGGTTAAATACTGAAGCATTATCAACACTTTTTAATATTGATAGAAGTGGTATTGTTAAACATATAAATAATATTTATAAAGATGAAGAACTAGAAGAAAAGTCAACTTGTGCAAAAATTGCACAAGTTCAAAAAGAAGGTAATAGGGACGTTAAAAGAGTTTACCTGTATTATAATCTCGATATGATTATTTCTATTGGCTTTAGAGTTAACTCTAAAAAAGCAATAAAATTTAGAACTTGGGCAAATAAAATAATTAGGGACTATATGGTTCAAGGATTTGCATTAAATGATGAAAGATTTATGAAAGCAAGAAAATCTGATCAAGAGTATTTTAAAAGATTACTTGAAAGAATTAAATTAATTCGTACAAGTGAAAGAATGTTTTATCAAAAAATTACTGATATATTTGCAGAATGTTCTATTGATTATGATAAAAATAGTGATATAGCCATTAACTTTTATAAAACAATTCAAAATAAATTTCATTTTGCGATTACAGGACAAACAGCAGCCGAAATAATTTATAATAGAGTAGATTCAAAAAAAGATAATATGGGACTTACTACTTGGGAAAACTCCCCTGATGGAAAAATATTGAAATCTGATGTTATTATTGCAAAAAATTACTTAGAAGAAAAAGAAATAAAAAATTTAAATAATTTAGTAAACTTATTTCTTGATATTGCTGAAAATAACGCTGAAAGAAATATTACCATGTATATGGAAGATTGGCGAGTTGAAGTTGAGAATGCTTTAAAAGTTTTTCACTATGAAGTATTAGAAGGAAAAGGTAAAATATCTCATGAGATGGCAAAAGAAAAAGCATTTGGAGAATATGAAAAATATAAAGTCATTCAAGATAAAAACTTTGTTTCCGATTTTGATAAATTACTAGTTGAAGCAAAAAAGATAGAGGATAAATAATATAAATTAAATAAAAGAAAGGAAAAATAAAAATGAATCTTAATGTTAATAGAGTAAAGATATTTGTAACAATTCCAGTTGAAAATGTTGGTGAAGTTAGGGAAGCGGTTTGTAAAGCAGGTGCAGGAATTATTGGAGAATATTCATTTTGTACATCTTCTACTAAATCAATAGGAACTTTTATACCAAGTGAAAATGCTAATCCACATATTGGAGAAAGAAATAAATTAGAGTTTGTTGAAGAAGAAAAATTAGAATTTGTATGCAATGTTGAAAAAGTTAAAAATGTTATAGAAGAATTAAGAAAATCACATCCATATGAAGAACCTGCAATAGATATAATTCCTTTAATCGATGAAAGTGAGTTTAAATAAAATTTAAAAACGCAGAATTGATAAAAGATAGAAAATATTATATACTAGTATTAAGTGAACGGATGATGGCAATGTCCACATTTTGTCCACAGTAGATAATACTAATTGTACAGATAATCCAAATAATACAATAAATACAGATGATACCTAGTACTGAAATACAATAAATACAAATAGTACTATAAATACAAATAATACAGATAATATAGGAAAATCAACTTCATGTGGCAGTGGACGCAAATATAAAAATTGTTGTGGCAAATAATGACTAAAAAC
>CAZTRE010000011.1:0-33896 GCA_964616405.1 uncultured Mycoplasma sp.
TAAGTCGCCAGTTAGAGTCTGGCCGGGGACACCATTTATATAATAATTAGAGGTAATAATTATGAAAAAAATGAATGTTATTGTGATTTTTGATAAGAGTTTAAATAAAACTTTAATGTGTAAAAGAACTAAAGAACCATATATGGGAATGTATAATTTAGTTGGTGGAAAAATAGAAAAAGAAAATGATGGATTAAATGAGGCATACAGAGAATTAGAGGAAGAAACAAATATCAAAAAAAACGATATTGAATTAATTTACTTTATGAACCTTTCATATATAAAATGGGATAAAGAATTAGAGGTTTATTATGGTGTGTTAAATAAAGATGTTACTTTAATTGAAGAAGTAAACAAACTTGAATGGGAGCCTATAAATGATAATTTCTTCGATATGAACAAATATGCAGGGGAAGGTAATATTGGCCACATAATAGAGGAAATTAAAATTGATATGAGCAAATAAATTGGCTTGTGTACGCAAAATGACACGACAATTAAAAATAGCTGATTTGCTTTATTTTAAAGGAAAACAACACTAGAAATATATAAAAATAGTAAAAATGAGTATGATTTTAATATAATGGTATCAATAATAAAATAAATTATATATGTCCTCAATGATACTAAAATTAAAAAATAATAAAGTAATTAAGTTATAATTAAAATTAAGTTTTGAGATTAGTATATGAGGTATGTTTTTAATAACATACCTTTTTAAATGTAATTTAGTAGATATGTAGTTATTTATAGAAAAATCTGTTATAAATATTACTAGTTAAACAAATAAAAATTTTTATATAACAATTTTAGGAGAAAAAAAATGAGTAAAGAATATTTTGATAATTTAGTAAAAAAAAACATCATAGAAAAAAAGACGAAAACAATTATATAAATCTTAATACAATAAGATTTATATTAAAAATTGGAACTGAATATAAGTATGAAATTAACGAAAATAAAAAATATGTCATTATGATCTGGCAACTTGATATAAATTGACAAAGTTTTATTTATAAGGAAAGTGTTTTTAATTTCAAAATAAAAAATGTAATAGTGTAAATACTATTCCACTACAAATAAACCTAAACAACTTTAAAAAATTTAATTTAAAATGATGGGCTACCACAATCTAGAAATTGTATTTTAAACGATTTCTTTGTTTTTATAAATTCTTAAAATCCAAGTTTTTGTTAACTATAAAGTCTAGATCTGGAGCCGATTTGTGGCGTTTTTAATGTTTGTAAACATATGTTTTTTCTTCTTTATCAAAATTAAATTAATAAAAAATGTCAAAGAGATTAAGATGGATAGTACTAGTAGAGAAAACACTCATTAATTCCGGAGGGGGAGATAAAGCTAATTCCTATGTAAACGTTAAGATACGTTTTTTCTTTTGGCCATTAACTTGTCAAATTATGTCATTGTTATTCAAATTTGTTTTTAAATATGATATGCTTATTTTAAAAGTAGGGAGTGATTAAATGAAACGTGGATTTGATAACAAAAAATATTTAAAATTACAAAAAGAGCAAATTATTAAAAAAATTGCCCAATTTGATAATAAATTATATCTCGAATTTGGTGGCAAATTGTTTGATGATTTTCATGCCGCAAGAGTACTGCCTGGTTTTAAATATAATATAAAAATCGAATTATTAAAGACTTTAAAAGATAAAACCGAAGTAATATTCTGCATTAATGCAAATGATATTCAAAAAAGTAAAATTAGAGCTGATTATGGTATAACGTATGATATGGAAATTATGCGTTTGATTGATAATTTACATTCTCAAGGAATAACCGTTAATAGTGTTGTTATCACTCAGTATAAAGGTCAATCTGCTGCCGAAACTTTTGAAAAAAAGTTAAATCGTTGTGGTATTAAAACCTATATCCACACCCTAACGAAAGGTTATCCAACAGATATTGATACAATCGTTAGTGATGAAGGTTATGGGGCTAATCCATACATTGAAACTACTAAACCTTTAGTTGTTGTTACAGCCCCAGGTGCATCAAGCGGAAAACTCGCAACCTGTTTGTCTCAGCTATATCACGAGCATAAACGTGGAATTAAAGCCGGTTATGCTAAGTACGAAACTTTTCCAATCTGGAATTTGCCATTAAAACACCCTATTAATATTGCTTACGAAACTGCAACAGCAGATTTAAACGACACCAATATGATCGATTCATTTCATCTAGAGGAGTACAACGAAATTGCTGTCAATTATAATCGGGATTTACAAGTGTTCCCAGTTTTAAAAGAAATTCTTAAACGAATAAGTGATACAGATATATATAAATCACCTACCGATATGGGAATTAATATGGCTGGTTTTTGCATTACAAACGACAATATCGTTAGAGAAGCATCTAAGCAAGAAATTATAAGACGTTATTATCATAGTCTATGTGACTATAAACAAGGACGAGTAGACGAGACCGTTCCTCAGCGTATAAAAGTTTTAATGAACGAGCTTAATATTACTACATCAGATCGTAAAGTTATAAAGCCAGCCTTAGATAAAAGTGAAAAAGTGAAAAAACCAGTTTTATCTATTGAATTGCCAAACAAAAAAATTGTTACTGGTAAAAATACAAGTATTATGACGTGTGCAGCTAGTGCAGTCATTAATGCTATAAAAGAATTATCTAAAATTGATGACGATATTCACTTACTATCACCCAATGTGCTAGAACCAATGTTAAAATTAAAAAGTAGCCTATTTGAAAATGGTTCATCCTTATTAAACTTGCAAGATGTTCTTTTAGGATTAAGCATTTGCAGTGCTACGAACCCAACGTTAACCAAAGCATTATCAAATTTAACAAAACTAGAAGGTTGTGAAGCCCATGCCAGTCATTTCTTAACCTCAACTGATGAGCAAATGCTAAGAGGACTATTGATCAATTGCACCAAAGAACCTGAATATTATTCAAATCACTTGTATGTTAATAATTAACAATTTTAGTAAATAAAAGATAATTGTATTCTAAGCAATTATCTTTTCATATTATAAAAACTTAAAAAACACTATAAAATTACAGTACCGGATTATTTCAAAAAAATATCTATTTCTATTATCAGAAGTTGTAATTAGATTTACTTTTTCATTTGAATCTTTTTTAAAATCGTCCAAAAAACATTTCTTTAAAAAAAAGAATAGTGTATAATGAGAATAGAGGTCGATTATATGAAGAAAAAAATCCTGATAACATACGCTATGTATGGTAGTGGGCACCGTGCAGTAGCTAAATACATTGAAAACTATTTTAAAGATCAAGATCCAGAACTAGAAATTTTAACAATAGATTTATTAAAATATTCTACGCCAATCATTGGGAGCTTAAGTCAGAAAATGACTGATTTTCTTGAGCTTAAATTTCCCCTAGGTTGGTCAACAGTTTATAATTTGTTTGATAGTAAAATAAGTAGCGGTGTGGCTTCTCAATTAAGCACGGGCATTTTTAGAAACAAAAGAATGCGTAAGGTAATAACAGAATTTGATCCTGATTTGACAATTTCTACTCATTTTTTTGGTAGTAGTCTTATTGATTTATATAATAGGAAAGGTATCATTAATTGTAAATTAATTACTGTCGTTACCGATTATGAAGCTCATTCATTATGGCTAAAAGGTTATAAAAGAGAACAGGCCATCATTGTTGGAGATAAAAACGAAGTAAAAAGTCTTGTTAAAAGAGGAGTTGATTCAAAAATAATTAAGCCATTGGGCATTCCGATTCACCCAGTAACCTCAACTGACTTTGATGTCTTTAGGGCTATAAAGAAATATGGCTTTACAGGAGAAAGACCAATTTGCTTATTTTTTGGTGGTGGAACTAATGGCGGAGTATTATCTCTTCCTTATATTAAAAAAATTATTCAGGCCAATTTAAATATTGATTTTATATATGTAGCAGGAAAAAACAAAACATCAAAAGCTAAAGTTGATACCTGGATAAAAGAATATAATGTTACGAATATGAAAACATTAGGTTTTGTTAATAATGTACCTGAATTATTACAAATATGTGATTTCGTGGTATCAAAGCCGGGCGGTGCCCAAACCACAGAAAGTTTATACTTTAAGAAGCCAATTATCATGATTAATTGTTCCGGTGGTCAAGAAGTTGCTAATTATAAATATTTTGAACGAAACGGCTATGGTAAACGTTTTAGAACGACATTTACATTTATGAATTTTATGAAAGAGATATCTAGAAATCCGAAAGTTATTAATAAAATGCATAAAAATATGTCTAAAAGCAATAATGACAAAGCCATGGAAAAATTATATAAAATTGCTCAAAAAGTTTTAAAAAAATAAGAGAAATTTATATAAAATTTTTCTTTTTATTTAATGAAAATATCATTAATTTAAAAATCTATGTTATAATTAATCTAAGAAAGTAGGAGGAAGTAAATATGAAATGTCCAAATTGTAGTACAGAAATTGATGTCAATTCCAAGTTTTGTGGAGTTTGTGGCACAAGTTTAACAAGTACTACTAATATAGTTGTCCAAGAACAACAAGCTAATACCCAACAAATACAAACAGAGGGTGTAATCCCAGCAACGACGATTAGTCCATCTTTAGAAACCAATACTATAAATACAACACCAATTCCACCAGTTGCGACAATAACACAACCAGGATTAAATAATAATCCTAATCGCAAATCAAAAAAAGTAGTTTTTGTTGCTATAGGCACAATTATAATTGTTTTAATAACTATTGCGGCCTTCATCTTATTTTCATTAAATAGTGAACAAGCCGCAAAAAAAGAAGCAATCAATGATAAATTTGATCCCGAGAAATTAATTAAGGTCAAGAAGAATGACAAATATGTATATATTGATTCAAAAGGAAAAATAGTATTAGATTCTAATTATACTTATGCCTCAGATTTCCATGGTGATTACGCCATCGTGGAAACCGAGATAGAAGCAGATGGCTCAAAACGGCCTGTCTATCAAGCTATTGATAAGAAAGGTAAAGTAAAGGTTCAAGGGGAATCAGAAATTGAATATTTAAAAGAATATGATTTATGGATTGTTGATGAAATTTTATATAATAGTTCAATGAAGCAAATATCCCCAGCAAATACTAGAGTTAAAGACGCTAGTGAAGGATTCCTAGTATGGGTTAATTCAAAAAAGAATACTGGTGGAATCATGAATAGTAAAGGTAAAATAACTTATACTTATAATTTTTCTCAAGGAGAAAGTTATATTAGTATTGATCCATCAAGCGTCGAAGAATCCCTAAAAGAAAACTATTGTTGTGTCAATATTGAAAACGAAAAATATGCAGTTGTCAATTGTAATAACGGCAAGGTAGTTCATGACTTTACAAATAAATATATTTCTGCAAAAAGAAATAATATTTTCACAATACATAAAGATGACTCTTATAAGGATGAAACAGTAATCTACTATCAAGACAATAAAGAAGTCTATAAAACAGATGACCCGGAAAACATTAATATCACATATTATCCAGGATATTTATCTATTTATGATGAAGGAAAATCATATTCAGAAGGTAGATATTCATATCTTGATTTAGATACAATGGAAATTAAGTCATCTCCTCCAGCTGGTTCTGCAAACCAAGATGAGGATCTTGATGAATGGGAAAAATATACAGGATACAAAGAACTTTATCAAAATGGTAAGTATGGTTTATCAAATGATACAAAAATTATTCTTCCACCCACCTGGGAAAGTATTAGACATTTAGATGTTGATTTATATAAATATTTAAAAAGCAAAAATAAAGATTATATTCTTGCTCAAAACGAACAAAAATGGCATTTGGTTAGTTTAAAAGACAATAAGTCAGTTCAAGAATTCAACACATCCTATATAAATACTGATGACGATTCAACGTTTATATATTATACAGATCAAAATACAAATAATAAAAAAGTGTATAATTTATTATCTGGTAAAAGCCTAAATATCTCCTCAAATACTTATTTCACAATTTATTCAAATTACATAACAATAAAAGATTCATCTTCAAAAATGTTAAAGTATTATAATACAAATTTAGAATTGATTTATACTGAGAATCTATAAAAGATTAAATTATTGATTTAATCTTTTTTCTTGCAAGTTTTGTATAAATGTATTATATTAGTAGACATAATTTAGTTTTTGGGGAATCTAATATGCCAGAAAAATATATTACAATGGCACTAAGAAGAATAAATATTGACGAAAACGATTGCTTATATGTGCCAGTAAATCTAGTTGCAGGAAACATTGATGAAGACACAACTTTATTAACTACTTACACAGGTGATAAGTATAAAAAAATAACAGATCGCAGCACAAGTGATCAAGAAGTAGTTGGGTATTATTATCAACTAATAGATGCTCATTCTATTATGGCTTCGAAAGAAGACTATTTAGAAGAGGTGGAAAAAATCTTAAAAGGTATTTCTTATTACGTATCTCAAATAGGAGAAGATAGCGTCATTGTGCCACTTGATAAAAAAGGAAACCTAGCTTACATAAATGCTGTAAAAAAATATGCAGAAAAATCTTCTTTAAAACAAGCAGAAACTCACATTACAGAGATTAATAACGAAATGATTATGGAAGTGCTTAGTGATTTAAGCAAAAAAGTACGTAACGGCCAATACTCCCCAGATGAATTAATAGATCTAGAAGAGATGTTAGGTGATTTACGGTCAGTCATTATATCAGTACAATCTTCAATAAAACGTCAGCAAAGCACTTTAGAAAAAGAGCTTGCTTGTATTGAAAAAAAAGATCATTCAACACCAAATACTATTCAAAGTGCGCCACCAGGAGTACAATTCAGTAATGAGCCCATCAATGTTAGAGATTTGTATAATAAAATAACCAAAACCCTAATTAATCAAAATGAATCAGCCAGACGAACCATTGCTGAGATTTCCCGTTTAAATGATATGGACGAAAAAAATATGGTATTCTTTTAACAGGTAATACAGGTGTTGGAAAAACACTATTAATGCACTTAATTAGTAAGTATATAAATAGACCATTTTTAAAAATTGATTCAACTCAATTAACAGCGCCTTCTTATGTTGGACGCGATATAGAACAATATTTATGGCAATTATATGAAGATTGCGGTAAGAATAAAGAGCTTGCTGAGCGTGCAATAATCTATTTTGATGAAATTGACAAAAAAGGTTCTCCTAAAAAAAGTGATTCAGATGGTAAATCAGTTCAAAACGCTCTATTAAAGTTTATAGAAGGAACTGAGTACATTGCTTCCAAAAATCCTCAGTTAGTAACAGAAAATACTTCTGTATCAATCAAAACAGATAATATGATTGTTGTAGCTAGCGGTGCTTTCTTAGATGTTTACCAAAGTAAAGATAAGAAAGGAAAACTATCATCACTAGGTTTCAACACTCAGAAAGAAGATAGTACCGATCTAAAAGTAGAGCATAATGAAGAACCTTCTATTAAAGATTTTGCAGACATAGGTAATATGGCTACTGAATTAATGGAAAGACTACCAATAATTATTCACTTAAGAGATTTAAATGCAAGTGATTTAGCTAATATCATGTTAAATTCAGATTCTTCATCACTAAAACAACAAAAAAATGTCTTTTCAAAAAGAGAAGTTAAACTATCTACCAAAGAGGGTTCTATATTATCGATAGCTGAGCAGGCTTATGAAAGAAAAATTGGTGCAAGAGGCTTAAATAAACTAATTGCTGATAGTACATGGCAAGCTTATGAGGAAGTTTGTTGTGCCCCACCAAATACTTATGAAGAAGTAATTATTACAGAAGAAACCGCAACGGATAGTTCAAAATACCAATTAATAAAGAAACAAACATCGCCAAAGGTTAAATTTAAGTCTATGAGTAATTAAAAAAGGAAAGTAGTTTATTTTACTTTCCTTTTCTTAAAGCTCTTTCTCGTCTATAAGTTTTTTTCATTTGCTTATATTGTGTTCTAGAAACATTATCGAAATGTGACAATTTTGTATAATCAACATATTCACATGAAGTACATTGGACATCAGGATTTGTATTTATTGCTTCATTTAAAAAGCAAGCAGCTTCATTTTGTGAAGGTAAATATGTATTATAATCAAAACTTATCATTCTACCAGTATGGCCAAGATAAAATTTTGCATCTTTCTTTATTACAATACTCTCTGTTTTAATAACAGGAGCCCCTTTACCAAATTCAACTCTTTTAACAACAAATCTTTTAATATCACCCTTATATATATTCATAACATCCCTCCAGTTGCACAATATATTATACTCTAATAAAAAGAATATGTAAATAAAAACAAATAATTCGCGCATAATATATGTAAAGTAAAAAAATAAATTAGATATTGCAAAAATAAAATTAGTATGTTATTATTATATTGCTTACGTGATTTATGGCGATGTAGCTCAGTTGGCTAGAGCGCTCGGTTCATACCCGAAAGGTCGTGGGTTCGACTCCCTCCGTCGCTACCACTTAAGAAATCCGTTCGAACTTTTTCGAACTTTAGATGGGAGACTTGTCAAAAAGTCTTTTTTATTTTACTATAAAAGACATCTAAAACAAATAAAGATATGAAAAAATTTAACTGAACAAAATTATAATATTAAAAGCAAGAAATTCTTGCCTAATTAAAATATCAAATGTAAAAAACTTTTGATAGAAAAACAAAAAATAAAATAATAAGATTGCATCGAAAGGAGGAAAACTTATGAATCTGGGTGATAAATTAATCAAATTAAGAAAGGAAAATAAAATGTCACAAGATGACCTCGCCGAAAGTTTAGGGGTAACAAGGCAATCAATTTCAAATTGGGAAAATTACAAGAATTACCCAGATATAAATACAATTATTAAAATAAGCGATGTATTTAATGTTTCCCTAGATGTCTTATTAAAGAGTGACACAAAAATGATTAGTGAAATGGACAAAAAAATCAGAAATAGTAAAAAGTATAAAAATATCTTAATAATAATAGGAATAATTTTGGGAATAATAATTTTATTTTTTGGAATATATACAATTATTTATTTCAATACAAAAGCAGATCTTGAAGAATCATTTAATCAAACTCTAACAGAAAATAATTTCAAAAAAAATAGGGATGGTTATTATTCAATGAAATATAAGAAAAATATAATCTTTGGTGTATCAAATCAAAAAATGTCAAAGTTATCAAGCTTTGATTTACATTTCTATGTACAAAATTTATATTGTGATATTGAGTTGGATAATGGTGATACAATTAAAGGGCTATGGGTTGATAAAAATAACTTCATATTTACCCGTCAAGATAAAAATGATAATATAATTGGTTCAACTTCGTCCCTAAAAGGAAAGGATAAACAGGATATTAGGAAATTAAGTGAAGAGTTAGCCATTAATTATGACTATTTAAAAGATATAATTGAAACTGGAAACAATTTATATAGTGATTTTTACAAAGAAAAGTAGAGAAATCTACTTTTTTAGTTTATAATTTTTATAAGGGAGATCAAAATATGATAAAAATAGTTTTTAAAAAAGAATTAAATAAAAGCATTGCCTATCACAATGATGAATCAATTGGAGAATGTGAATTTGTTGAGGAAGGAAATGTTTGGAATATAGCCCACACTTGGGTATATCAAGATTACCAAGGTCAGGGGATCGCTAAAAGACTGGTTAAATCAGTGATAGAGCAAGCATCAGCGAATAATAAAAGATTACGTGCCACTTGCTCATACGCTCAGAAAGTGTTGGATTCTAAAAATTAAGCTTTACAAAATTTGGCTATAAGGTGTATATTTATAAGTAGTTATTGCCCCATAGCCAAGTGGTAAGGCAGTGCGCTCTGACCGCACGACGCGTTAGTTCGAATCTAACTGGGGCAGCCATATAACAATATCCCTGAAAATTCAGGGTTTTATTATGCATAATTAGTCATTTTAATTGATTTTTTAAACATTATAGTATATTATTAAATAAGAATTTAAGAAGAGGTGTAATTATGGAAAAAAGTGAAAGAATTGAATTAGCAGAGCTGTTATTTCCAAACATAAACAAAACAAGAGATTATTATGAAAAGTTGTATCCTGAAAGAAATTTAAAAGAAGGAGCAATGGTTACTAGATTCGGACCATCTCCAACCGGATTTGTTCACATGGGTAGCTTATTTGGATCTTTTATTGATTCTATTTATGCAAAGCAAAGTGGAGGAGTCTTCTTTTTACGAATTGAAGATACCGATCAAAAGCGTTCAGTCGAAAACGGAATAGAGGGAATTTTCTCTGACTTAAACAATTTTGACATTATTCCTGATGAATCAACTGTTGTTGGTGGAAATTATGGGCCTTATATTCAAAGCGAAAGAGCGGAAATTTATCAAACTTATGTTAAAGATCTAATCATCAATGGATTAGCATATCCATGTTTCATGACTGAAGAAGAACTAGCTGCTATAAGAGAAGAGCAGGAAATAAATAAAGTAAGAACGGGAGTTTATGGTATTTATGCTGCCGATAGAGACTTATCCTTAGAAGAAATAAAGACAAAACTCGCTAACAAAGAAGAATACGTAATAAGACTAAAATCTCCAGGCAATCCAAAAAACACCATAGAATTAAATGACTTAATCAAAGGAAAAATGAAATTTCCAGAAAACGATGAAGACTTTGTATTATTAAAGAAGGATGGAATTCCAACATATCACTTTGCCCATGCTATAGATGATCACCTAATGCATACAACTCATGTTATACGTGGAGATGAATGGGTTTCATCAGTTCCAAAACATATTCAATTATTTAATATTTTAGGTTTTAAAATGCCATATTTCTGTCACCATGCACCAATTACCAAAAAAGATGAAGAAACTGGTACAATTCGCAAACTAAGTAAAAGAAAAGACCCAGAAGCAGCTGTTTCATATTACGACGAAGTAGGTATTCCAATCGAAGCTGTAAAACTATATCTTGCTACGATACTAAATTCTAATTTTGAAGAATGGTATCTACAAAACACTGATAAATCATTTAAAGACTTCAAGTTTACATTTGATAAAATGGCTGTTGGTGGAACTTCATTCGACTTAGAAAAACTAACCAATATAGCAAAAACATATTTTTCTCGCAAAAGCGGTGAAGAAGTATTTGAAGAAACGCTAATTTGGGCAAATAAACATGATCCAGAATATGCACAGATTTTAGAGTCAAACAAACAATTGATGATCGACTTCTTAAATATTGAAAAAGATAGTGAGCGTCCAAGAAAGGATATTGCTAAATATAGCGATGTAAAAGAAGAATTCTCATATGCCGTTGATTCATTATTCAAGGCCGAGGCTTATAGTAAATTAGAAAGTGAAAAAACATATGACTCCTCATTAATAACTAATTACGTAAAAAATGTTTTAAACTTAGAAGTCACAAACGAAGAATGGTTTACAGCAATTAAAGAATTCTCAAGTAATAATGGATATGCTGCCAGTCCAAAAGACTACAAAAAAAATCCCGAAAATTATAAGGGACATGTTGGAGATGTATGCGAAGCAATTCGTGTCATCGTTACAGGAAGAACAAAATCTCCAGACTTATTCTCAATTATGAAAATTTTAGGAAAAGATAAAATTATAGAAAGAATTGCAATGTTTGAAAATTTTCAAAATAACAAGTAAGAGCAACTAGCTAAAAAGCATGTTGCTTTTTTCTTTACAGGACTATTTCTTCTATGATAAAATCTAATCATAGGAGGAAAATAAATATGAAGAAATATACAGGATTAATTATTATTGGAGTAATTGCTTTATTAGCAATCTTGCTATTTTCTTGGGGAAGTAGTTCATATAATAAATTTGTTGGATTAGAAGAAAATCTTAAAACTCAAGAATCTGCAATTGATGTGGCTCTTGAAAGACGTGCTGACTTAATCCCAAATTTAGTAAGTACCGTTAAGGGTTATGCATCACACGAAGAAAAAGTTATAGAAAGTATTACAACAGCTCGTGAGAATCTATTAAAAGCTGATGATATTGAAGAGAAAAGTGCTGCTAATAACGAATTAACAAGTGCCCTTAATGCTTTAATGGTAATCGTTGAAAATTATCCAGATTTAAAGGCAAATACCAATTTTATTAATTTACAAGATGAATTAGCTGGAACAGAAAATAGAATCGCTGTTACTAGAAAAGATTATAATGAAGCAGTAAAAGAATATAACACCGCAATCAAAAGATTCCCTAGCAACATTATAGCTAACTTATTCGATTTTGATGAAGCTGATTATTTTGCAGCTGAAAAAAGCAAAACTGAAGTACCTGAAATAGACTTTGAATAAATTAATTAATTAAAATAGGGGAGGTGTTTTATGAAAAAGAAGTTACTGACCGTCGTACTAGCGATAATTTGTTTATTATCAACAACTAACGCTTATGCGATCCCAAAACCAACATCTGAGTTTTATGTAAATGACAATGCCAATTTGTTGTCAAAAGAAACAAAATCATATATTTTAAACACCTCAGTAGCTTTGGAAAAAGCTACAACTGCTCAGGTTGTAGTCGTCACTGTACCATCTCTTGATGGCCAAACTATCGAAGAATATGCCACTAAACTTTTTAGAGAATATAATATTGGCAATGAAAAAAAGGATAATGGTTTATTACTATTATTAGCTTTAGACGAAAGAATGTTCCGTGTTGAAGTTGGTTATGGATTAGAAGAGGTATTACCAGATGGATTAACCGGAAGATATCAAGATGAGTATATTATCCCATACCTCAAAGAAGATAAATGGGATGAAGGCATTAAAAACGGATATACTGCTTTTGTAAAAAAATTGTGTGATTTTTACAACGTAGACTCCCTTCAATTAGAAGAGGTGGTTACAAATACCAATACAGATGAAAAATTAGAAGGACAGATTTCTATCTCAATGTTTCTTGGTGTTATATTTGGTTTAATCATCGGAATATTTTCTATGGTAAAGCCAAGAAAAACCAAAGAAAGAAAAGCGAGAAAAATAATAAGTATTATAATCGGTAGTACCAATACACTTACCGCAATATTATTTGCCTTTATTTGCGGACTTGAACTATTATTTACATTCTTATTCAGTGAATTTATGACATTTATATTGATGACGGCACTTAGAGGTAGAACTTACTTTGGTCGTGGAGGTAGATATACAAGTGGTCCTTTCGGAGGAGGAAGTTCTTTCGGTGGTGGCGGATTTGGAGGTAGCGGTGGCTCATCCGGCGGTGGAGGAAGCTCTAGAGGCTTCTAAAACTATCCAAAAAATGTAAGATTCTCTTTAATAGAGAGTCTTTTTTTGTTATAATATTCAGTAGTAGGTGAAGTACAATGAAACGAAGCGAAGTAGATAGAACTAAATTAAGTCCTATGATGCAACAATATATGGAAATAAAAGATAATTATGAAGATAGTATTATCTTTTTTAGACTTGGCGATTTTTATGAAATGTTTTTTGATGACGCAATAATTGCTTCCCGTGTTCTAGAATTAGCTCTAACTGGGAAACAAGCTGGTTTAAAAGAAAAAGTGCCAATGTGTGGAATTCCGCATCATGCTTATTCTTCGTATGTAGATACATTGATTGAAAAAGGTTATAAAGTTGCTATTTGTGAACAACTAGACGATCCAAAAGAAACAAAAGGTATGGTTAGACGGGACGTAATTCAAGTAATCACCAAAGGAACCCGAATTGATGCAAATATTGACTCTAAGAATAATAACTTTATTGCCAATATTTACGATTTTTCATATTGCTATGGAATTAGTTATATTGATATTTCCACTGGTGAAGTTTATGTAACATTAGTCGAGGGAGAAATAGACAAAGCAATTAAAGAAATAGTTAGAAATGGTTTTAAAGAAGTAATTGTTAATGATCTAATTGATCGAGAGATAGTAGAACGTCTTCGAACTCAACATGACATATTAGTTACAATCACAAAAGATGAGTTAAATGATTCTAATTATGACTACATTTATCAAGATTTAGAAGATGTACGTTTAATAAATACCCTTAAACATTTACTACACTATATTATTGATACAAAAAAAGGCGATATGCATCATCTTCAACGAGCAGTAGTTATTAAGTCAAGCGAATTTTTAGAGTTTGATGTTAATACAAAAAAGAATTTGGAACTCGTAGAAACACTTCGTAATCGCGAAAGGCAATATTCTTTATTATGGTTACTAGATAAAAACAAAACAGCCATGGGGTCTAGATTTTTAAAACACAATATAGAAAATCCTTTAACTAATAAAGAAGACATTGAAAGACGATACGATTTAGTTTCAAAACTATCTACAGAGTTTATTCTAAGAGATGATTTAATTAAAGAACTATCTGAAGTATATGACCTAGAACGTCTATGTGGTCGCATTACCTATGGTAATTTAAATGCTAAAGATTTATTACAATTAAAATCATCTTTAAAAGTTTTGCCACACATCAAGCAAATACTACAAGAATTAAAATATGATAAAGAAATTGAAACATTTGAAGATTTATATTCTTTATTAGAAAGAACCATTAATGAAGATGCCCCATTCACCTTACATGAAGGACGTTTGATCAAAACTGGATATAATAAAGAACTTGATGAATTAAAAGAAATCAGCAGTGGTTCAAAAGATTTTATTCTTTCGCTAGAAAAACAGGAACGTGAAAGAACTGGAATCAGAACGTTGAAAGTTGGTTTTAACAAAGTATTTGGTTACTACATAGAAGTATCAAAAGGTCAATGTTCATTAATTAAGGACGAATATAGATACGATCGTAAGCAAACTTTGGCCAATTGCGAAAGATTTACGACGCCGCTTTTAAAAGAAAAAGAAAATATTATTTTAGGTGCCGAAGAGAAAATAATTTCTTTAGAATATAAACTATTTATGGATATTCGTGAAGTCGTTAAACGCTATACTAACGGTCTTCAAAAATTAGCTAAAACAATTAGCGAAGTAGACATGCTTCAAGCTTTCTCAATTGCAACGGATACTTATAAATTCACTCGCCCAACTCTAACGGAAGAAAAAAATATCAGAATGATCGAATGTCGTCATCCGGTCGTTGAACAAGTGATGAAAGATAAATATATTCCTAACGATATAATTATGGATAAAACAACAAACATTCTACTCATTACGGGCCCTAATATGGCTGGTAAATCAACTTATATGCGCCAGTGTGCAATTACTGTTATTATGGCGCAAATTGGTTGTTTTGTGCCTTGTAAAAGTTGTACAATGCCAATATTTGATAAAATCTTCACAAGAATTGGTGCTAGTGATGACTTAGTTAGTGGAGAATCAACCTTTATGGTCGAAATGAAAGAAGCAAATTCCGCCATCTCTGAAGCAACTGAAAATAGTTTAATCCTATTTGACGAGTTAGGCCGTGGTACTGCAACATATGATGGAATGAGTCTTGCTCAAGCTATTTTAGAATACATCCATGATAAAATAAAAGCCAAAACAATGTTTTCAACGCACTATCATGAATTAACTGTTTTGGAAAAAGATTTAAAACATTTAAAAAATGTTCATGTTTCGGCAGTAGAAGAAAATGGCAAAGTAACCTTTCTTCACAAAGTAAAAGTAGGTGCCGTAGATAAAAGTTATGGTATCCATGTTGCTTCCCTTGCCCATCTTCCCCAATCTTTAATTGAAAGAGCAAATGATATTTTAAGCGTTTATGAAAAGAAAAATGTTAAAAAGGAAACATTTACGCAAACTTCACTCTTTGAGCTAACAGAGTCCGAAGTAGAACCAACAGTTAATGAAACAGAAGAAAAAATAAAAAATATTAATCCATTAGAAATGACTCCAATGGAAGCCTTAAGCTTCCTATATGAATTAAATAAAGAGGTAAAAGAAAAAAACAAATAATAAATTTTTAATACTTAATAATTGGAAAGATAAAATTAATATGTTAAAATAAGGTAGGTGATTATATGAAAAATAGAAGTGAACTTAGAGAAATAATTATTAAAGTAATATATCAAGTAAATTTATTAGAAGAAGCATCACTTGATTATGATTTACACGAATTAATTAAAGAACAAATAGAAGTTCAAAATGATTTTGTTAATTCAACGATTGATGGAATTTTAGAACATAAAAAAGAACTATATAAGTTAGCTGATAAATATTTAAATAAATGGACTATGGATCGTTTAAACAAGGTTGATCAAGCTATTTTAACTCTTGGAATTTATGAACTTATGTATACAGACACTCCAAGCGTTGTTGCTATTAATGAAGCTATTGAATTATCAAAAACATATTCTGATGAGGCTGTAACCAAGATGATCAATGGTGTTTTAGATAAAATTTATCATGAGGAAGAAAAGTAAAATACATTACGTATTTTTTTCTTATCTAAATCAACAAAAAAGCGAGGTGACTTCATGAACGATAAATATATAACTGTTTCGCAATTAACAAGATATATCAAGTATAAAATAGATAATGACATTCATTTAAACGAAGTCTTTTTAAAGGGCGAAATATCAAATTTTAAAGCTCATACTAGAGGACATTACTATTTTACCTTAAAAGATGAAGGCAGTAGAATCAATGCAGTAATGTTTGCATCTGCAACCAAAAACATAAAGTTTACTCCTCAAGACGGAATGAAAGTTCTGGTAACTGGTAAAATTAGCGTTTTTGAAGCTAATAGTGGTTATCAAATTTACGTAAATGATATGTTAGAAGATGGTGTTGGTAATCTATACATTGCTTTTGAACAATTAAAGAAAAAATTGGAAACGGAAGGTTTATTTGATCAAACTCATAAAAAAAGCATTCCTAAAATTCCTACTAAAGTAGGTGTAGTAACCGCTCCAACTGGTGCCGCTATCAAAGACATTATTTCTACAATTAAAAGGCGCTGGCCTTTAGCGGAAATTATACTTTTTCCATCCTTAGTACAAGGAGAAGAAGCTGCCGCCGATATTGTTAGACAAATAGAATTAAGTAAAAATTATCAGCTAGATACACTTATAGTTGGTCGTGGTGGTGGTAGTATTGAAGATTTATGGCCATTTAACGAAGAAATTGTGGCTAGGGCAATATATGATTGTCAAACGCCAGTAATTAGTGCAGTTGGACATGAAATAGATTTCACTATTGCTGATTTTGTCGCTGACTTACGTGCTCCGACCCCAACTGGTGCTGCCGAGCTAGCAGTTCCTGCCATAAGTGACGTAATAAATTATTTAAATCAATTAAAAATTAGAGTTACTAAAGCTACTACAAATAAATTAGCTATTAACAAACAAAAAATTATAGAATTAACTAATCGTTATATTTTTACTAATCCATTAAGTATTTACCAAACAAAAGAAATGTTATTTGATAATATATTAGATCGATTAAAATATGCCACCACTAACTTAGTTAGTACTAAAGAAAAACAATATTTAAATATTAAAAATTCATATATTTTAACAAATCCATATCAATTATTAGATAAAAAGTCAAATAAATACTTACAACTTATTTCAAAATTAGAAACATTAAGTCCATTATTAACTTTGCAAAGAGGTTATACAATGACAAAATTTAATAATAAAGTAATAACAAGTTCTAAATCACTAAAAAAAGGAGATAATTTAGAAGTAGAATTTAGCGATGGAACTATAAAAGCTGAAGTATTATAGGAGGAATAATTATGGCAATAAAAAATGAAGAAAAAGAATTAACGTTTGAAGAAAACTTAGAAAAACTAGAAACTATCGTTAAAAAACTAGAAAGCGGTGAAGTACCATTAGATAACGCAATAGCTGAATTCACTGAAGCAATGACTCTAGCTAAAAAGTGTGATGAAAAATTAAAAGCAGCCGAAGCAGCGATCACAAAATTAGTTAACAAAGATGGTACTCTTTCTGAATTCAAAGTTGAAGAATAAAGGTGTTTTATATAAACACTTTTTTAATTTGAAAAACATTTTTTAACAATAATTTGCCAATATTATCTTTGGAAAAAATTTGTTTAAATAATTAAAAAAATCACGTTAACAATAATACTGTAGTGACAGTAAAAGAGGTGATTTTTATAAAAAACAAATTAAAATTTTTAAAACTATTTATAATTATACTTCTTATTATTCCACTATCAGTAGTTGCTTATTCATCTAAAGTAATTCCTGGTGGAGAAACAATAGGAATAGAAGTTAATTCAAAAGGAGTTTTAGTCGTTGGATTTTACGAAGTAGACAACAAATTAATCGCAAAAGAAGCTGGATTTAGACTTGGCGATTTAATTACCGCAGTTAATGATACTAAAACATCAAATATAGAAGATATGCTAAATGTAATTAAACACACTAAATCAAACATCATTAAGTTTACTATTTTGCGTAATAATAAAGAAAAAGAAATAGAGCTAGAACTAACAATATCTCCTGATGAGGTTTTAAAAACAGGTCTGTATGTAAAGGATAAAATAAATGGAGTAGGAACATTATCGTATATTGACCCTAATACAAAAATTTTTGGTTCACTAGGACATGAAATTTTAGAGTCGAAAACATCAACTAAATTTGAGATCAAAGATGGTTCAATTTATGAAGCAAATGTCTCAAGTATTACTAAAAGTAGAGCAGGTACTGCTGGAGAAAAAAATGCCTCCTACAATAAAGAAGAAGTTTATGGAGAAATAAATGAAAATACCATTTCTGGAATCTATGGAACTTATACTGATGACACAACAGGTAAAGAAACTATTGAAATAGGAACAAAAGACACTGTCACTACAGGAGAGGCCATTATTAGAACAGTCGTTGAAGATAACAAAGTAGAAGAGTTCAAAATCAACATTTTAAAATTATCAGATGAAACAACTAAGAATATTTTCTTTGAAATAAATGATGAAAGACTACTCGATAAGACTGGTGGAATCATTCAAGGAATGAGTGGTTCACCAATTATCCAAAACGATAAACTAGTAGGTGCCGTCAATTATGTCGTCGTAAACGATCCTAAAAAAGGTTATGGTATATTTATTGAAACCATGTTAAAAGAAGGGGAAAATTAAAAAGAAAACTGCATAAGTCTTTATGCAGTTTATTTACTTTGTCGTTTTATAAGTTTTGCATGTAAAACAACTCTTCCACCTTTGTCGTTCAAACAAGTTGACAAAGTAATAATTTTATCATTAATATTAGCTGGTGCACTTATAGAGGATACATTTCTTGCATTAATTGTATTAATCCAATCAGTCTTACTTTTATCGCTATTAAAGGCTGTTTTTATATAATAAGTTTCGCTTTGAATAGAGTAAACTGAAAAAATTTGATAAACATAATTCATTGTTGGTGTAGAAATGGTTAGCGTATAATTATCTTTATTATTTTGCCAACTCTTATTAAGGACATTTCTAAGTGAACCAAATACCGTATTATTAAGACGACCATGTCCATATACAATTGTATTAAAATTATCAAACTGTTTGCTATTACGATAATCCAAGTAAACCCATCCAGCATCATTAACACTTTTATCAAAAGCATGCGTCAAATAATAATTGTTATTAGTAGTTTGTACAATAGGATAATTAATATTAGTACCTTTAACATTAATAAACGCTACTGTATCAGGATTCTTCGCTAATAACTGAGAAAAATCAACATCATAAAAAGGAACTTTCATATAATACCAATAATCACTATTTTTATCATCAGGAGGATTTATTGCTTCTCCTTGTTCCTCAACCTTTTTTACTTCAACTAATTCTTCAATTTCTTCTTCTATATTTTTTATTTTCTCATTATCTTTACCCCAATCAAATATAAAATATAAATTTAACACTAAAACAATACCAAATATCAAAAACAACAATATAAAAACCCAAGGTCTAAGTCTAGTCTTTCGCATTTTCTTTCTCCTCTTATTTTGATATTTAACTCTAGTCATTTTTTTCTTTGATTGTGATTTAGAAGATCTATTATCATCAATAAGCAATTGTTTCATCTTAATCACCTCTATGATTAATTATAACATACCAAAATTAATAACTCTATAAAAACAAGTCACTATTTTCCAACAAAAAAGTATAAAAATTTTTAAAAAACTCATACTAATACAGGTGATAATATGGATATAAAAGAAGCTTTAAGTATAATTCCAAGAAGTTTAGTAAGTATAGTTACTTTATTAGCAGCTACTAAATTACTAGGTAAAAAACAAGTATCAGAATTAAGTCTTTTTGATTACGCCATAGGAATTTCTATTGGTAACTTTACAGCTGAAATGATTTTAGTTTTAGATACCCAATTAATAAACGGAGTAATAGCCATTTTAACATTTGGTTTTGTTGGATACTTAATCTCCATATTAACAATGAAAAGCATTTCTTTAAGGCGTTTTTTCATTGGGGTACCAACAGTAATAGTCAAAGATGGGAAAATTCTCTATAAAGCTTTAAAAGAAGTCAATATTGATATAAATGACTTTTTAGAACAAGCTCGTAGTAATGGTTACTTCAACATTGGAGATATTGCTTATGCCGTTATGGAAGCAAATGGTACAATTAGTTTTCTTCCTAAAGACGAAGCTGCCATGCCTACTAAAAAAGATCTAAAATTAAAAAAAGAGCCTGTTATTTATCCGGCTAATATTATAATAGATTCTAAACTTATGCCAGAAAATATTAAAAATACTGATAAATCTAAACGCTGGTTTATAAATGAATTAAAACGTCAAGGTTACACTACATATGAAAATATTATTTTAGCTATTTACTATAACAACACCCTTAATATATATGAAAAAAATGAAAACACGGAAGAAAAAGATGTATTAGAATAAAATTTACTACTAGAAAACACCAAATATTTATGATAAACTACTATATAAGAATAGAGGTGTTTTGATGTATATAGATGTAATTGTTTTAATCATTCTAATGTTAGTAGTCATAATGTTTTTTAAACGTTTTTCATCATTTGTATTTTTTGTTGCTATAGTAGACATGTTTTTAAGAATTTTAACTTTTATTAAATACAATATTGGTTTGCCTGATGTAGCCACAATAATTGGAAAATATATACCAGAAAGCATATTAGCTATCATTGATAAATATACAGCTGGATTATTTCAAACTATATTAGAATGGGCTTTTATAATTATTATGATAATCTTCTTATCATACATTATAAAAATATTTATTCATAAAAAGAAAATTTAATCTAATAAAGCGACACAATAGTCGCTTTTTATTTTGTATATTAATCCTGGTGATATCATGAAAGTATACTTAGACCTAGTTTTCTTAATTAACTTTTTCTTTGATTTTATACTTCTATATGGAACCAGTAAAATATTAAAAAGAGTGATCTCTTTAAAAAAATTACTCTTAGGAAGTTTAGTTGGAGCTCTCTCCCTTATATTTTTATATTTCCCACTAACTTCCTTCAAGTTATTTATTTTGAAATTACTGCTTAGTATAATTATTATCTTAGTAACTTTTGGTAAAAAGGATATCTTTAAAAACCTTCTTTATTTTTATATTTTAAGTATTATTTTAGGTGGAACCTTGTATCTTTTAGATATTTCAACAAATTATAAAAATACAGGCGTCTTATTTATAAAAAAAGGCTATGCATTTAATTTTATCTTAATTTTAACTGCAACTCCTATAATAATATATTTATACGTAAAAGAACATCTTCAATATAAAAATAAAATAGTAAGTAAATATAAAGTAAAAATAAAGCTAAGTGATAATATTTATACATTAGAAGCTATACTAGATACAGGCAATAATTTAACTGATCCATATAAGAAACGTCCCATTATTTTAATTGATGAAAAAGTAGAAATAAAAAGGAAAAGAATAATATATGTTCCTTATAAAGCCCTAAACACCATGGGAGTTATCCCTTGTATATTACCAGATAAAGTAATAATTAATGATAAAGAGTATAAGAATATATTAATAGGTTTAAGCACTGACAAATTCTCTTTAAATGGAGTTTCTTGCATATTACCAAATAAATTAAAGGAGGATTTATGTCAAGAATAATAGAGTTTATAAAAAGGTTATTTACTAAAATAGAAAGCATCTTTTATGTAGGAGCAACAGATATGCTTCCCGAACCATTATCAAAAGAAATGGAAGACTATTATGTAATGTTAAAGGATGACGGAGATCCTAAAGCCAAAGATATTTTGATAGAACATAATCTTCGTCTTGTCGTTTTTCTAGCTAAGAAATATGAAAATACAGGAGTTGATTTAGAGGATTTAGTAAGTATTGGTACAATCGGATTAATTAAGGGAATAAATACCTTTAGCAAAGATAAAAACATTAAATTAGCTACCTATGCTTCTAGATGTATTGACAATGAAATATTAATGTTTTTAAGAAAAAACAAGCGTATTAAAGCAGAAGTTAGTATTGATGCCTCACTTTCCCTTGATGGGGAAGGAAATGAGCTTCATCTTGAAGATGTTTTAGGGACTGATAAAGATATTGTTTCCCGTGAAATAGAGGAAAATAATGAACGAAAAATTATGATCAATGAAATTCTTCATTTAAAGCCTCGTGATCGAGATATTATGATTTTGCGTTATGGTCTTATGAACAATGATGAGTTAACACAGAAAGAAGTAGCTCAAAAGCTTGGTATATCACAGTCCTACATTTCCAGAATCGAAAAGAAAGTGATCAAGCGTCTTAAAAACTTAGTAAATTTAAGCTAATAAACAAAAGAGTTTTCTAAATTTCAAAAAAACTCTTTTTCTATGTATTCTTCTTTTATAATCTGATAAGAATAATTATTAAGAATATTTAATTTATCTTCCGGAATTAAAATATTATAAGTAACGTTATCCAAATATTCTTTATTAATAAGAGTACAATCTTTTATCAAATACTCAAAAGCTTTAGTTTCATCGTAAGAAAGAATGATTTCAACTAAATATCCTAAGCAAACATTAACAACCTCGGCATTAACTAAGGCTTCTCTAACCGCTTTAGAGTAAGCTCTAACTAAACCACCAGCTCCAAGTTTTATACCGCCAAAATAGCGAATCACGATTGCTAAAGTATTAATCATTTCTTCTTTTTCCAAAACATTAAGCATAGGCATTCCTGCTGTTCCACCTGGTTCACCATCATCACTAGAGCGCTTACTTCCTTTTAAAATATAAGCATAACAATAGTGATTTGCTTTTGGATATTTTACTTTAATATCATCTAGTATTTCACCTATATTAGTATCATCATTAATTTTAATAAGTAATGTAATAAATCTAGAATTTTTAATAACTATTTCACTTTTTACATTATACTTGACAGTTTTCATATAATCACCTAAAAATATTATACTTTAAATAATAGTTTATTTCCAGTATGTGTGCTATAATCTAAATAAGGAGAGTGTAAAAATGATTAGAAAATTATTTAGACCAGAAAAAGATAAGGAATTAGATTATAAATGTCTAAATCAAATATTATCTATCGGCAGTAAACTGTCAGAAATTTTCTATATAATCGCCATTATAGCTATTGTTCTTTTAGGTACATATCTTATAAAAGAGTGGGGAATTTTAAAATTTATAGGGGAATTTTTAGGAGTAATTTCACCAATATTTATAGGTTTTTTAATTGCCTGGTTATTCGACCCACTAGTTAAATGGTTAAAAAAGAAAAAAGTACCAAGATTAGTCGGATGTATTATTTCATATTTAATTATTCTAGGTATACTTTTCTTATTAATGTATATGTTAATTCCAACATTTGTTGATCAAATTAAAGACTTTGCCTCAACAATACCTGAATTATTGAAGAATTTTCAAAATATTTTAGATGATCTTTTCGCATCATTTAGTCGTATAACAGATATAAAGGTATCTGGTATTAAAAGTGAAGTATATGCTTCCCTTGAAAACTTTGGAATCGCCTTAACAACAAGTATTCCTACAGCTTTAATCAACATTGGGAAACACCTAGTTAGTGGAGGAATTACTTTTGTACTAGGTTTAATGATTGGTTTCTATGTTTTATATGACTTTGACAAAGTATCATCAGGGATTGAAAAAATATTACCAATTAGTTGGCGTAAAAATTATAGTGAATTAGGTACAAGGCTAAATGAAGCCCTTCGTAAATACATTCAAGGCTTATTTTTAATCATGGTCATTGTATTTATAACCCAAAGTATAGGCTTAACATTAGCTGGTTTAAAAGCACCTTTAATATTTGCATTATTCTGTGCTTTAACAGATATCATCCCATATTTTGGACCTTATATCGGAGCAATTCCTGCTGTCATTGTTGGATTTACAATGTCTCCGCTAACAGGATTTTTAGTAATTGTTGCTATTTTAGTAGTTCAAGCTCTAGAAAACAATTTCTACCAACCATTAATTATGGGTCACACAATGAAACTACATCCAGTCACGATAATGATAGGCTTACTTGTGTTCCAACACTTCTTTGGAATTATTGGTATGATTATTGCTACACCAACAATCGCAGCCTTAAAAGTTATTTTTACATTTGTAGATGAAAAAATAGCATTTAAAAATCGTATTATTGGCATTGATGAAGATGAAAAAGAAAAGGTTAAAGAAACTAAATAAGATATTAAAATAGTTATAAAATACATTGAATAAAGAAAATAAATTTGTTAAAATATACTTGTTACGAAATATAAGGCAATGAGTAAAGACAAGTACTAATATGATTCATTGAAGAGAGACTATGTTTGGTGTAAATAGTTATGATAGTATTAGGAAGCTACTTTATGAGTCTTACGGGAGACCGTTATCTATAATTAAGGCCAAAATAGGATGGTACCGGGCTACTTCAGTCCTCCTATTGAGGTCTTTTATTTGGTTAAAAGGAGCATAAAGGGATGAAATTATTTATAATTGGAGGTAAAGCCAAAAGTGGTAAGAATACTTTAGCTAACTTTCTACGAGAAGAATTAAAAGAATATGGATATAAGGCGTGTATCATAAATTTAACCGAGCCATTATATTCATATGCAAAAAACCATTTTGAATGGAATGAATATAGTGATAAGAAGCCTAGAGAATTTTTACAAAAAGTTGGCATTGAAATAATCAAAGAAAAATTAGGTAAAAAGACATTCTTACTTGATAGAGCCATAGAAGATATCGAAATATTAAGTTGCTTCTTTGATGCATTTATCATTGCAGACGCTCGTTTACAAATGGAATTTACTTATCTAAAAGAAAAGTTTCCAACTGCTATTACCATTAAATTAATTCGTCCTAATTATGATCCTAATTTAACAGAAGAAGAACAAAAGCACATCACAGAAACAGATTTAGAAAATTATAATGATTTCAATTATATAATAGAGAATAAAAATATAAATGAATTAAGATTAGTTGCTAAAAAAATAGTAGAGGAAGAAGAAGGTGAAGTATTATGAAAAAATTAGTCGCAGTTGTAGGTATGGCAGGAAGTGGTAAATCAATTGCCACAGATTATTTAAAATCGCAAGGTTGGACAAAGATATACTTTGGTGGCGTAATCTATGATAGAATGCGTGCTGAAGGAATAGAAATAACTCCAACTAGCCAAAAAGAATATCGAGAAAATATAAGAAAAAAATATGGTATGGGAGCAGTAGCTGAGATATTAAAAAATGATATTAAAAAAGCATATGAAAAAGGTAATACCGTTTTAGATGGCTTATATTCTTGGGATGAGTATTTAATATTAAATAAAGAATTTGGTGACAAACTAAAACTAATCTGTGTCTGCTGTGACAAAAACATTCGTTATGAAAGAATAGGAAATAGAAAAGATCGTCCATTCAATCGTGAAGAAATAGCATTCAGAGATCAAACAGAGATAGAAAATGCCGCAAAAGGTGGCCCAATCGCCTTTGCCGATTACTATATTTTAAATAATGGTGACTTAGATGAATATATAGACCGATTAAATGAAATATTAGACGAAATATCTAAAACAGAAGAAGGAGAGAAGTAACATGAGATATATGAACCATAATGAAATTCGAAATACATGGTTTAAATTTTTTAAAGAAAAACAGCATAAATTATTTGAAAGTGCCCCATTAATACCCATTAATGATGATAGCTTACTTTGGGTTAATGCCGGAGTAACCCCATTAAAAAAATATTTTGATGGAAGCGAAGTTCCAGAATCAAGAAGATTAATGAGTATTCAAAAATGCATTAGAACCAACGATATTGAAAATGTTGGTGTTACTAAAAGACACCAAACGTTCTTCGAGATGATGGGTAATTTTTCAATTGGTGATTACTTTAAAAACGAGGCGATTGCTTTTGCTTTTGAATTACTAACATCAGAAGAATATTTTAATATAGATAAAAGCTTAATCTATGTAACAATTTATACTAATGATATAGAAACTAAAAATAGATGGATTGAAGTAGGCTTAGATGAATCGCACATTATTCCATTAGAAGGAAACTTTTGGGAAATAGGTGAAGGTCCATGCGGTCCAGATTCTGAGATTTTCTTTGATAGAGGCGTTGCATATGATCCAAACGGGAATGCCCTAGCAAAATTTAGAAAAGATGAAGATCAAGAACGTTATATAGAAATTTGGAATAATGTTTTCTCGCAATTTAATTCAAAAGAAGGCGTATCTCGTGATGACTATCAAGAACTACCAAGTAAAAACATTGATACAGGTGCGGGCCTTGAAAGATGGTGTTGTATTTTTCAAAATGTCGATTCAACATTTGAAACAGATCTTTTTGTACCTATAATTAAACATATTGAAGAATTGTCTAATGCCAAATATATCGGTCAAAAAGAATATAAAATAATAGCTGATCACATCCGTGCTATTACTTTTGCTTTAGCTGATGGAGCTTGTTTTGAAAATGTAGGAAGGGGCTATGTTCTAAGAAGATTACTTCGTCGTAGTGTTCGTTTTGGAAAACACCTTGGTTTTACCGAACCATTTATGTATAAAATAGTTTCAGATGTTGTCGATGTAATGAAAAATGCATATCCATATTTAGTAGAAAAACGTCCAATCGTTGAAGCAACCGTTTTAGAAGAAGAAAAATTATTCTTAAAAACTTTAGAAGCCGGAGAAAGACGTCTTAAAGAATTAATAAATGTTTCAAATGATGGATATATCAGTGGGGAAGAAGCATTCAAATTATATGATACATATGGTTTTCCATTTGAATTAACTGAAGAATACTTATCAGAATTAGGTTACAAAGTATCTAAAGAAGAATTTGATAAGTATATGTCTATACAAAAGGAGCTTGCAAAGAAAAATGCCAAAAACAAAACACAGATGGCTTCTCAAAAAAAAGTATTATTAGATTTTACTGATAAAAGTCAATTTGTATATGGAATATATCGTCTAAAATCAAACATTTTAGCTATATTTTCTAAAGATGAAATAATAAATAAAACTAATCACGATTGTTATATCGCCGTTGATAGAACTTGTTTTTATGCTGAATCAGGTGGTCAAGTATCTGATACAGGTATGATTATTGGTAAAAACTTTAAAGCCCGTGTTTTAGAGGTGTTTAAAGCGCCAAATGGTCAACATATTCATAAAATTAAATTACTAGATGGAACTGTCTCAATTGGAGATGAGTGTGAATTAGTAGTAGATAAAGAAAAACGTATTAGAACAGAAGCCAATCACTCAAGTGTTCATATGTTACAATATGCTTTGCAACAAGTAGTATCTGAATCAATTAAACAAGCCGGAAGTTATGTTGATGATGCCAGATTAAGATTTGATTTCACATATGCCGGTAAAATGACTGATGACAAAATACTAGAAGTAGAAAAATTTATTAATGATATGATTAACCAAAATATTATTATTTCAACTGAAGTAATGCCAATTGATAAAGCTAAACAATTAGGAGCAATGGCATTGTTTAATGAAAAATATGGTGATACCGTTCGTGTGGTTAAAATTGGTAAATCTATTGAATTATGTGGTGGAACCCACACTGCAAATACAAATAATATTAAGAGTTTAGCTATTTATTCATGTGAATCTAAAGGAAGTAATGTTTATCGTATTGAAGCTGCTACTTCAGATAAGATTGAGCCAACCCTTTATAATATTATTAAGCCGTATAATGATGAAATGATTAAATTATTAATGAAAGCTCGAGAAATCCTAGAAGAAGCTCGTAATGAAGGAATAAAACTAGATTTTAATGTTGAAATAGATAATGAAAAACCAACATCATACAAAGATATAATTTTCAATAAAAATGAACTACAATATATTCAACAAGAAGTTAAAGACCTTGAAAAAAAATACTTTGAATTAAAAGAGCAAAAAACACTAGAAAATTTAGATGTTTATCTAGAAAAATTACAGGATTATAATGGAACAATGGGTATCATTATGGAAGTTCATAATAAAGATATAAATCTACTAAAATCAGTTGCTGATACACTTGTCAATAAAGTAGGGGAGTGTTTCGTTTTCTTTGCTAATATAAAAGACAATGGAAGTATTAATTTCTTAGCTCGTAGTACAAATAGAATAAACGCTGGCCTAATAGTTAAAGATGCCGCAATATCATCAGATGGTAACGGAGGCGGAAGTCCAACATTTGCTCAAGGCGGCGGTAAAAATACCAATTCACTTCAAAAAATATATGACCATATAGAGAAAGTCCTACGCAATGAATAATAATTATTTATTAGAATCTACCGACTTTTTATCAATTCAAAATAAAATAGCTGAAATAATAAAAAAAACATCTTTTGAAAATTCAGCTATTTCTATCTACGATTTAGAAGAAACTTTATTAGAAAAAGCCTTAGAAGACTTAGATACATATAGCTTTCTAACTAATAAAAAAATTATAGTCATTAAAAATATTGATAAAATACCTGCCGAAGAATTTCAAAAAGATCTAAAACACTTATATCAATATTTAGATAATCCAAATCCCGATAATTTATTATTTATAACAAGTAAAAAATTAAATAATGTTTTAAAGCTTACAAAAGAATTAAAAATGCGTTGTAATTTTATTCAAGTTACTATGAATTCTTTAGACTTTGCCAAAAGTGCATTAAAAGACTATAAACTTGCCCCTGGCGCTTTAAATTTACTAATAGATTATTGCAAAGACGATATCACAAAATTACAAAATGAATGTTTAAAATTAAAAACATATAAATTTGAAGAAAAAGAAATAACTAAAGCAGATATTGAAGATGTATGCATTCAAAAATTAGGTGATTCGACAGAATTAACCTTTGCTTTTTCTAGGTCTTTAGCCGAACGTAATATTAAAGAAGCCCTTCTAAAATACAAAGAACTACTTAAGTTTAACATTGAACCAATCAGTATTGTTGGACTTTTAGCCAGCCAACTGCGCATTATGTATCAAGTAAAAGCCTTAGAAGAAAAGAACATGCGTAATACTGAAATAGCCCAAATATTAAATGAAAAACCATTTAGAATTCAAAAGACTGCTGAATTAACAAAATTTTATACTATCAATGAACTACGTGAATTAATTATTAAATTACAAAATATTGATTTAAAGCTTAAAACAACTGATATTGATCCTAATTCCTTAATAGAATTATTTATTTTAAATATATAAAAAATAGATACGCAAAATATCTATTTTTTTTGATTGTTTTTAAGCTTTTCTAATTTTTCATATATTTCTTTTAGTTGTTTTTCATATCCTATATCCTTAGGGGAATAGTACTTTTTATTTTTGAGTTTATCAGGCAAATATTGTTGAACAACATAAGCACCTTTATAATCATGGGGATACTTATAGTCCTTACTATCAGTTTTAATATGTGAAGGAATACTACCAACACTACCTTCCTCGATATCCTTTAATGCTGCATCCAAAGCAATATGTGCTGTATTACTCTTAGGGGATAATGCCATTTCAGTAACAATTGTTCCAAGGGGAATTCTAGCCTCAGGTAACCCAACACGCTCAGCTGCATTTATAGCCGCATCCACTCTTGGTCCAATAGCAGGATTGGCAAGGCCAATATCTTCATAAGCAATAACACTCATTCTTCGATATATGGACTCTAAATCTCCTTCCGCAATAAGTCTCGCTAAATAATGTAGGGCCGCATCAACATCACTTCCACGAATAGATTTTTGAAAGCCGCTAAGTACATCATAATGACCATCACCATCTTTATCAGAGAAGAAAACAGGTTTACTATTAATCATTCTAATTTTTTCTTCAGTAATAACTTTATCATCAGTTGCATAAAAAGCAATTTCTAACAAATTATAAGCATATCTAAGGTCATTTCCTGAAAGTTTTGCAATCAATTGAATAGTTTTATCATCAATAACGATTCCCTCTAAATCAGGATGTTTTATAGCCTTATTAAGCCCTTCAATAATATCTTCTTGTTCTAGCTCATGTAATTCAAATAATTGACATCTACTTCTAATTGCTGGATTAATCGCATGATATGGATTTGATGTTGTCATTCCAATTAATGTAATCAAACCACTCTCGAGTTGTGGCAACAAAACATCTTGCTTATCTTTATGTAATCTATGAATTTCATCCATAACCAAAACAATTTCACCATACATTTTAGCTTCTTCAATGACTGCATCTAAATCTTTCTTAGAATTAGTAGTAGCATTTAAGAATCTATGTCTAACCCCTAAATCATTAAGTAATGCATTGGCAATAGAAGTTTTTCCAATACCAGGTTTCCCATATAAAATCATAGAAAATATCTTCTTATTTTTACACAAATTACTTAGAATTTTTCCTTCACCAATCAAATGTTTTTGACCGATAACTTCACTTAATGATTTAGGAGCTAATTTTAGTGCTAAAGGTTTATTCATTCAAATCACCATCTCTATTTTATCAAACTTTTATGTGAATTGCTACCGTGTTTTTCCGAAGTTGTAATTTTTAAATTTTTAAGCTATACTTAGTATGGTGAATAATATGAATAATATAGATAATGCAATTAATGATTACATAAATTATTGTATATTTGAAAAAGGCCTATCTGATCGTAGCATCGCTTCTTATAAAAATGATTTAGAAGTATACAAAACTTACCTTACAGATAACTATATTACAACAATTGGCGGCATTACAGCTGATCACATCAAAGACTTTTTAAAAGACCGTAGCCAAACTGAAACAACAACTATTGCCCATAATTTAACAGTAATTAAAAATTTCCATTCATATTTATTTCGGCAAAAGTTAGTTAAAAAAGATATTTCAGAATTTATCGAACGACCTAAATTACGCAAAGCGCTACCTAAAACATTAAGTATCGAAGATGTTAATAAACTCTTAGATATCAAACTAGTTACACCATTTGACTATCGCAACAAAGCTATGTTAGAATTAATGTATGGAACCGGTTTAAGAGTTAGTGAAATAATTAATTTAACGGTCACTGATATTGATTTAACTAATTGTTTAATTAGAATAATGGGAAAAGGAAATAAAGAAAGAGAAGTCCCATTAGGAGAGTATTCTATCTATTATTTAAATCAATATTTATCAAAACGTAAAGAACTATTAAAAAACGTTCCATGTGATAAATTATTTATCAATAATCATGGTAAAGGTATGACGAGACAAGGTTTTTTCAAAAATCTTAAAAATATCTTAAAAGAGAAGGGGCTTAATCCCGAAATATCTCCGCATACCCTAAGGCACTCTTTTGCTACTCACCTAATTAATAGGGGAGCAGACTTAAGAAGTATCCAAGAAATGTTGGGTCATGCTGATATCTCAACAACTAAAATATATACACGTGTTAGTGACAGTAAAGTTAAAGCAGACTATGATAAATATCATCCACGTAGTCATAAATAAAGGAGAGGTCTAAATGAAATTTAAACGAATATTTTTAATGGTATTAGACTCGTTAGGTGTTGGCGAAACAACAGATGCCATTAATTTTCAAGATAATGGTTCAAACACTTTAGGACATATTAATGAACAATGTGATTTATTTATTCCAAATTTAAAAAAGATAGGTTTTCTAGATACATTAAATATGAACGATAACGACAATGTCGAAGCTTATTACACTATAGCAAAACCAATAAATGCCGGAAAAGATTCCTTAAATGGGCACTATGAAATGATGGGAATTCAAAACGATATACCATTCAAAACATTTAATAATGGTTTTCCATATGATATTTTAACTGGAATAGAACAAGTAACAGGTCGTCGTGTTATTGGAAATAAATGCTGTAATGATGATTCAATTATTCAAGAACTTGGAGAACGTCAAGCTAGTTATGGATCCTTAATAATTTATACCTCAGCAGATTCTGATTTACAAGTTGCTGCTCATGAGGATTCCATCCCAGTCGCAACACTTCATCAATATTGTGAAAAGATTAGAGCCCTAACTTTGAAAGAGGATTGGAGAGTAGGTAGGGTAATAGCTAGACCATTTTCAGGTACTCCAGGGAAATATAGATTTATTCATAATAGTCGAAAGGATTATGCTATTAAACCGCCTAAAAAGAGTGTTTTAGATAGTTTATTAGAAAATAGTTATAACGTCATCGGTATAGGAAAGATAAACGATATTTTTGATGGGCAAGGTATAAATAAAATTATAAAAGCTTCAAACAATTCTGAAGCAATCAATAAATTAACTGATATAATGGATAAAAAATTTACCGGACTATGTATGGTTAATTTAGCCGATTTTGATAGCTTATATGGTCATACAAGAGATGTCGAAGGATATGCTCATGCCATTGAAGAATTAGACGTAGATATCCCAATTATTCTAAACAAACTAGAATTAGACGATTTATTAATCATAACAGCGGATCATGGTAACGATCCAACATTCAAAGGAAACGATCATACTAGAGAGAATGTACCAGTATTAATATATAGCCGTAACTTTAAGAAGAATAAACGTCTAAAAACATTTGAAACGTTTGCCGATATTGGAGCTACTATAGCGGATAATTTTGCCGTTGAACTTCCTCCTATTGGCACTTCTATTTTAGAGGAATTAGAGTAGGAGAGGGGAAGTACTTAATAATCCATAAATATATCAAAATAAAAAAGTAGGAGAGATATAATTCCCCTACTTTTAATTATTTTCTGTTTCTGCAGTAATTTCATATTCTGTATCAGTAATATTAGAGCCGGTTTCTTTAAAACTTTGGCATATAGTTTCACCTGTATCATGACAATTATCATTATCACAACTACAGCTAATACATACTTCGTCTAAGCAACAAGTACCCTCTTCACAATTGTTATGATCACAACTAGATACATCACATTTAATATTAGAGTTACTCTTCTTTTTACCCATATTTATCCCTCCTTTTCTTAGTATTAATCAATATCTAAAAAATATGTATTTTCGATATTTAAATTTTAATTATAAACCATTAAACAATTAATTTTAAAATTATTTAAAATGCATTCTAATAAATTTAGGCGGACAATCATTCATCTAATAATAATTAAATTGCTTAGAATTAATATTAAATAAAACAAGACAGAGAAGTATATATCATATTAAAGATAAATATCTTAAAATAAACATTTATATAATAATATGGATAAATATATATATAGCTAATATATAAATAAAAATATGTAATTTAAACATAATAAAATAATTAAGTAATTTACAAAATAAAATAAATTTATCTATAAATAACTTTATAATTAATAAATTTAATATTATAATGGATTTATATAAAAAGAGTATACATAGTAAAATATTTAAGTAATAATTAAAGTCAATCTAATGAAAACAATAATATATTGAGAAAACATAAATGCATATATAGAAGTTAACATAATATCAATTATAGGAAGTTAATAAAATAATTAATTATTAATAAACAAAA
>CAZTRE010000012.1:0-32145 GCA_964616405.1 uncultured Mycoplasma sp.
TTCATGGATAGTAGTACCTCTAGTTTAGTTTGACATTTTGCTTAAAATATGGTATAATGTGCTTAATTTTGAGGGGGTATTTGATGGGGTTGTTTACAGAAGATAAATTTATGGTAGAAGATAAGACTGATACTAGCCAAGTTTTAGAACAAGAAAAAACAGACAAAAATGAAAGCCATAAGCTTTTATTATGGTTATTAAATTCTAAAATGCTTAATAAAGCTAGTTCTCTTTTTGTATGTTTAAGTTTAATATTTAGTATTTGTGTATTTATACAATGCGCTCCATGGCTAGTCTCTAAAAAAATGTCATTTTATAATAAAAATATTTATTCTGGCAATGAATTGAATATATCTGATGATGAATTGCATAGTATCATTGATGTTGTAGAAGAACAATTAGGAAGCACTATCGATGAAGAGTATTATGATGATTATTGTTTACTAAATGCAATAATTGAAAACAAAAACTTAACAGATGAAGAAAAAAATATATTTTATGGTGCAATTGATATTATTAAGGACAATCCATATATTAATAAAGAAGCAGCTTACAAATCATTATTAGATATTGATGTTTTATACACAGAACATAGACCATTTTTTGTAAATAGTGCAGATGGTATTTATAATAGTATGTTTAAGAAAATTGGTGTATTTGAGGAAGATGAACGGCATTTAATTTTAAGACATGAGATGATACATGCAATTTTTTCAAATAAATACACAAGAGGTTTACCTACTTACTTTGAAGAAGGAATGACTGAATTATTGTCAAATGAGTACTTTGCAATAAATCCTTATGTTGAATATTATCACTATCCATTTGAAATTGCTATGGTAAAGATGTTGTGTGAAGTTAGTTCTCCGGATGCCGTTTTGGAGGCTTATTCAACTGGTAATATGACAGTTATTGCGAAAGAGATGGCCAATATTACAAAAGACGAGGATGCTGCGATAAAAGCGCTTAAGAATGTGAAATCTATGATGCAACAATATAATTCTTTAGATAAAGATGATAAAGAAAATATTATAAATGGATTTATACCTATGTTTAGAGAGATAGTTAATACTAAAGCTGATTTAGGCTTACAAAGTAGTGATTCATATTATTATAACGAGATGTTATTGATGAGTATCTTTGAAGAGAATTCATATGATTGTTATAAGGAAAATATTACAACAGAGCCTATTGATACAAAAGGTTATTTTAATTCAAAATTAAAATATGAAGGAAAAGGGCCTGACAAGATAGAAAAGGTTAAAATGATTAAGTAAATATTTATTTAATTATAAAAAAATTTATTATTATTTTATTTTGTGGTAGAATGATAAATGGTTTAAGATAACAGAAGTTATATTAATAAAAATTAAAGCAAATCTTTTGTTTTAAACATATTATAATGAAAAAAATAGAATGCAGAAATTTAATTTATTAAGGTGTTGAATAAATGTTGGAAAAAATAGATAAAAATGACATTAAAAATAATAATAAAATATATGAAGATGAACATGATGATGTTTCTTTCGAAAATACTAATGATATTTTATATGCTGAGGTTATAAAAAGTCTTTTTCACTCTTGCTCTAGAGACAGTATACTCTTTAAACTTATATCTGGGTATTTAGCTTTTTGGCTTATATGTGGAGGTATAATTTTTAGCAAAGACATCAAAGACATCACTTATCATAGAAACAATTTATATAGAGGAACTGAGTTAATTATTTCGGATGATAAATTAGAGCAAATAATTTCTAATATTGAAGAAGAATTTGAAATGGATATTCCGGATTATCAATATGATGATTATGCTTTATTAAATTCAATCTTGGAAAATAAGAACCTTACAGACGAAGAAAAGCAGATTTTTAGTAGTATTTCAAAAATGATTGAGGATAATCCGTATCTTGATAAAGAAGAGGCTTATAACTCTTTATTGCAAGTAAAGGTGTGTTATACTGAGAGACCTGAGAGGGTTGATCCAAATACTTGGGGTGAATATTATTATCGTTTAAAGAAAATATTTATATATCAAGAAGATGAAGATTATGGAGTTTTAAAACATGAAATAATCCATTGTGTTTATCATAACGATACTACATCTCAATTGCCAAATTATTTTCGTGAAGGAATGACTGAGTTGTTATGTAATGAGTATTTCTCTTCTGATCCGTATGTTGAATTTAATTCATATCCTTTTGAAATTTTGATGGTAAAAATGTTGTGTGAAGTTAGTTCAGCAGATACTGTATTAAAGGCATTCTCAACGGGGAATATGGATATTATAGCTAAAGAGATTACACAAAATACTACTTTTTATACAGAAGAAAGTGTTAATTCTGTTTTGAGTTCAATAGAACGATTAATGGATTTGTGTAATGAACAGGATAAAGATCTCAATCAAATTGATAATTACATGATGATTGTTTTTTCATGCTTTGAAGATGTAATGTCATCAAAAACTGAAGATGATGATAGACAACAAGCATTTGATTATTATCGAAAAATGTTTATAAATGTTTTAGATGATAATCCAATTGATGCTTATGCTCAAGATGTTTCTGATACAGGTGTTTTAGAAAAAGCATATTTTTCTTCAGAACTTAAAAATAATTATAAAATGAATCAACCAGTAAAAGTAAAATTAAAAGTTAAGAGTTTAGAAGAATAACTTTAAAATATTAATATTTTAATAAAAGATAAATATACTATATATGAAGCATATTTATTAGTAAATATATGTTTAATTAGCACGGATTTTTTAGATGTTTGTTTAAATTTTGTTGACAAATATAGAAAAAAGTGTTATAATGTAATGCGTAATTGATGGCACACTATTCTAGTCAATTACTTTGCTAGGAAGACGAAAGTAAAACGTCGTTAAAGGGCATATCTGTGAAACCTTTGGTGTTTGCTTCTTACGCCCAGTTTGGGGTGAATGCTGAGGATGAAAGATTTAGGGCGCTCGTAATGGCATACGACAAACGACCCTATATCTGTGGAGACCTATTCTTGTAGTAAACCTATACGTATAGACTGATGGATTTATTACGAAATAGGATAGAACCTGTATTGTGGCGCAAGCTATGTGCAGTGTAGCCTGTCTTGAGTGAGAGTATTGGGATAAATGATCTACCTTTATTTAGGCGGCCACCTAAATATTGGCATTGCATTTTGAAATTGCTGTTGCAAAAAAGGACTAATAGTAAAGTGTTGGTGAGGAAATCTCCTAGGGTGTAGTTCATTATAGGATTGCAGTGGGCACTAAGTGGTAATCAAGTCGTATGTACGGTGACGTCATATTGATTTCAATAATGGGGAACCACATTACTGGTAACGGTAGTGTTGAAATCAGAGAAATTCTACTTGACCTAAGGCTCAGAGTTTACTATAATGAAAGCCAAACAATTAATTTGTAATTAAAGTAGTGATAAACTACTTTTTTTGATATAATTATTTAATAAAGAGGTAGATAAGATGTTTAAGAAAAAGCATAAAGGTGAACTAGAAAATTTAATAGTTCAAACTAGAAGAAAAGAAAAAGAAAAAAAAGAGCACGTTGATTTTAAGTGGCTTATTAAAATAGTGATTTTAGCTTTTGTAATTTCATTTGTTTTATCTTTTGTAGCACAAACAACAATTCCTAATTTAAGTATTTTAGTAGGAATTTTAATAACATTATTATTTATTGGGATTGGTATTATTTTTGATATAGTAGGAGTAGCAGTTAATTGTGCTGATGAAAAGGTTTTTCATTCAATGAATGCTAGACAAGTAAAAGGAGCAAACGTTGCGGTAAAATTTAAAAAGAATGCTGATAAAGTATCAAGTTTTTGTAATGATGTTATTGGGGATATTTGCGGTATTATTTCAGGTGCTGCTGCAACGACAATTGCGATTGGACTGGCGAAAGTATTAAATGTTGATATATTATTTGTAAATTTAACTATAGCGGCTATAGTAGCTTCACTAACTATTGGTGGAAAAGCAATTGGCAAAAGCTTGGCCATGAATAAAAGTGATATTATTTTATATGAATTTGCTAAAGTGGTATCAATATTTTATAAAGGATAGAAAAATTCCTTTTTTTGTTTTATGAGTACTGAAGAAACTTTTGAATATAATTTTCAATATTTGAATGAACTTATTTTAGAGGATTAATGCATAGTGTTATTTTAAATCAAGAAGAAAATCAAGAAGAAAGCATAAAATTTGGATTAAGATATTCAAATTCTGAGATATTAAGTAGTCAAATAAAAGAAGAGACTAATCCTAGTTGTATGGTTTAAAAAGGTGACATTGTAAAATACTTGTCTTTTTCTTATATTCTTGTTAAAATAAAAGGGCTTTGAGGTGATAAAGATGATACAAGTAAATAACGTTAGTCTAAAGTTTGGCAAAAGAACTTTATTTGATGAAGTTAATATAAAATTTACCAATGGTAATTGTTATGGATTGATTGGGGCTAATGGTTCTGGCAAATCGACATTTTTAAAGATTTTATCTGGGGAAGTGGAAACAACTACAGGTGAAGTTGTTATTTCTAAGGATGAAAGATTATCTTTTTTAAGACAAGATCATTATCAATATGATGATAATAGAGTAATTGATGTTGTTATTATGGGTAATGATAAGCTATATAAGATAATGGAAGAAAAAGATAAGATGTATCAACAAACGGAGTTTAGTGATGAAGATGGTATGCGTCTTGCGGAACTTGAAGCGGAATTTATGGAATTAGATGGTTGGAATGCAGAGCCTGATGCAGCACAACTTTTAAGTAATTTAGGAGTTGAAATTGAACATCATTATATGAAAATGAGTGAATTGCCAGTAAAAGAACGTGTTAAAGTTTTACTTGCTCAAGCTTTATTTGGGAATCCTGATATACTACTTTTAGATGAACCAACTAATAGTTTGGATTTAGAGGCAATTCGTTGGTTAGAAGAGTTTTTAATCAATTTTAATAATACAGTAATTATTGTGTCGCATGATAGACATTTCTTAAATAAGGTATGTACACATATTGCAGATATTGATTATGGAAAAATCAAATTATATGTAGGTAACTATGATTTCTGGTATGAATCAAGTGAATTATTACAAAGACAGATGAAGGAGTCTAATAAGAAGAAGGAAGAAAAGATTAAGGAATTACAATCATTCATTGCGAGATTCTCAGCTAATGCCTCTAAAAGTAAGCAAGCTACTTCTCGTAAAAAGATGTTGGAAAAAATTCAATTAGATGAAATTATTCCATCTTCTAGAAAGTATCCATATATTGATTTTAAGATTGAAAAACCAGCGGGTAAAGAAATATTAAAAGTAGAGAATTTAACTAAAGTTGTTGACGGAAAAACTATTTTAGATAAGGTTTCATTTACAATTCTTAAGGGAGATAAAATTACATTTATTGCTCAAGACGATATGGTAAAAACAATATTATTTAATATTTTAATGGGTAAAGAAAAGTATGATAGTGGTAGTGTTGAATGGGGAAAGACTATTAATCCCGGATATTTACCACAGGATAATAATGAATACTTTAATACTGATAAAAATATTATGGAATGGATTGGGCAATTTTATGATATTAAAGACGAGACAATCTTACGTGGATTTTTAGGAAGAATGTTATTCTCTGGAGAAGATGTTTTTAAGAAAGTTAATGTTTTATCTGGAGGAGAAAAGGCAAGATGTATGCTTTCAAAGATGATGCTTGAAAATCCTAATTTCTTAATATTAGATGAACCTACAAACCATTTAGATCTTGAAAGTATTACTTCTTTAAATAAAGGATTATGTAATTTTCAAGGTGAAGTTTTATTTACTTCTCGTGACTATGAACTTAATAGTACTGTTTCAAATCGGGTAATTGAAATATTTGATGATGGTCATATTGTGGATAGAAGTATTCCATACGAAGAATATTTAGAGAAGGAAAAGTAGAATATGGAAAGTAATAAGGGAAGAGTACGTAATTATGTAGTTAGTGATGTAGATGCTGTTTCAGACGTTTTTGAGTCAGTATTATGCAAAAACGGAATTAGTTATGTTCATGTTGATCATGAATTTCATTGTTTTGATAAAATCTTACGTTTTTATAGTATTGAGGAATATAATGAAATTTATCAAACAATACAATTTGTTGGAGAAGAAGAACATGTGGTTAGATGTATTAATCCAGATTTCTTTGGTTTAATTAATACAGAGGAAGGATTAAAAGGATTATTATTAATAGATAAAGTAGGCAATCCAAATGTAGTTACTAGCGAACATCATACAGCTTATACAAAAGCAATGATAAAACAAAGTAGTAAGAACGTTAATGATGAATTACGTCAACATAATGTTAAGGGTAAAACGGGTTTTTATCGTAAGGGATGACATTTATATTTTTTCTTTATTTTTAAGTAAAGTGTGTTATAATGATTTTGGGAGAGAGGTATGATTATGAATAAAAAGATTGTAAATATTATAATGGTGGTTATTGCTTGTGCTGTAGTTATTGGTTGTTTTTTTGCTACTAGTAACGTAGCTAAAGAGGGAAATGGCGTTTCTACTGGAGCCAATACTAATGTTGATGAAGTAACTCAACGGGCACAAGAAGAGGCAGAGGCAGTAAAAGAGGAAGAAAAACGTGAGTTTGCTGTGGCAGAAAATGTTGATCATTATTTAGATTTATATAATGCTACAGATAAGAAAAGATTGGTATTAGTAGCTAGTCCAACTTGCCATTATTGTCAAATTGCGGAACCAATTATTCAAAATATTGCATATAAATATGACATTAGAATTTACTATTTAGATTCATCTGCTTTTGATGGTGAAGATCAAGAAAAGTTTATTTCTTCTAACGAAGCTTTTGCTTCAGGTTTTGGGACACCAATGTTATTATTAGTATCTGATGGTAAGATTCATGATTCAGTAGATGGATTAGTTGATACTGCTGGATATGTTGAGTTCTTTACAAAACATGGCTATATTAGTGAATAGGAGAAAAAATATGGGAAAAGTATACGAACAAGTATTAAGATTTAAAGAGAGACATCCAATGACAGTTGCTTGGCGACTTCGCCAAAATGCATCAATTGTGGAAAAACATTTAAATTCTGATGAAAAGGCATTATATTCATTTGCTGCTCAAAAGAATGATAATCCATTTAATATTTGGGGATCTGCTGTTATAACATTAACGACTAAGAGAATATTAATTGGTCGAAAAAGAGTTTTATTTGGATATTTTCTAAATTCAATTACACCAGATATGTTTAATGATTTAAAAGTATCTAGTGGTATTATTTGGGGAAAAGTATATATTGATACAGTGAAGGAGTTCATTACTTTATCAAATATTTCCAAAGAAGCATTAATTGAAATTGAAACAGAAGTTTCTTCTTATATGTTAGAGGAAAAGAAAAAATATGCGAACTTTGAATCTAGTGTAGAATAAAAAGACTTTATATAGGTCTTTTTTTTTGATATAATGAGGATGGTGAAGTAGGATGAAAAAGATTTTATGGATTCTTGTTCTTTTAATGTTTTTAGGACTTTGTATGCAAGGAATTACTAATTTTTTTATTAAAGAAAGAGAAAGTGAATATGTTGTTAATAATTATAGAATAAATGAGAAATTAAAAGTAGTTGAAGATACAGAAAACTATGATTTTTTAATATCTAATAAAAAAAATAATGTGTTTATTCTGAGTATTGAAGAAAATTTCAATAAACAAAAGAAAATAATTGAGGATATAAAGGAATATAAAGAAGGAAATCTTAAATGTATTTATCCAGTTTATAAAAGAGGATATGTTGGAGATATTACATGTTTATATGATGGCATGCAAGTAAGTTATTCATATTTAAAACAAATTGGAAATAGTGATGTGGAAAAAATTATTGATAGATTAAAAAAAGATGGTATTTCTAATTCTAAGTGGAATAAATCAGAAAAGAAGAGTGAAGTTTTAGAATATGATTCTAAGAAAATTGAGGTGTATCAAGATAATATTTTAGATGGATATACTTTCCTTATTTGGAGATATAAAGGTCTTTATATTTTGAATAAAAAAAAGAGTGAAGTAAAAGATTTTTTAGAGTTTGATCAGTATGATAATGCGTATTCTGCTTTAGTTGGGAAATATTATGTTGTAGCTGATGTTAATCCTGATAATGAAGCATTAAGCGAGTTAAGTTATTATAATACTAAGGAGCTTGGAAAAGACAAGATGCAGTTTCCTGATGTTACTAGTATAAAATATTATTTTAATGGGGTTATTGATAATGAACTTTATATTACTGATGTAGGACTTGGTAAACAGTATATTGTTAATCCATATAAAGATAAGATTAAAGAGTTAAATGCTGGAAAAGATAAATTTATTAGTTTAGAAAATGGTAAAAAAGTATTTGTTGATGCTGAGGAGTTGTTAAAGGAAGAAGTATACTTTACGATGAGAAGTAATAATAAAGAATTAAGTAAACTATATCCTAAGTGTGTAGATATTAAAGAGGTTAGGGAGTATTATTATTTTATAACTAGTGATGGTAGTGTGTTACGAGTTAATAAAAATAATTTAGAAAAGGCCGAATTATTATTTACTTTTGATAATATTTCAGAGTGGATAGTTAAAGATGGAGATATCTTAGTTGTTACTGATGACATGGTCTACTTTTATAGTGATGAAGCTGGATTATTACCGATCGCGAGAAATAGTGAATTAAAATATAATCATAAAAATATTTGTGATTTCTGGAAGAGTTAAATTTATGGAAAGAGTATAATGAGGTAAAATGGCTATGTATGGTTCAATAATGGGTTATAAAATTAGAGAGATTACTAGTGATAATTTTGAAGGAGAGCAATTCTTAAAAGAGTTGGAAGAGATTGATGAAAATATAAAAGAAAAATTGATATCTGCGATTTCTGAAGATGATTTTATTATTGGTTTAGTAAAAGATAATATATTAAAGTGTGTATATATTTTTAAAAAGCAGAAAGAAAAGTTGGTCTTGATTTTTACGGAAATGATTTGTGTAAAAGAGATAAGTGATGCACATGAGTTATTAAAAAAATTTGAGAGTAAAATTATTGAACAATTTAAAGGATTGCTTACTTTAGGTAAGATAGAAAAAGTTGAGTGGAATGATATGTATATTGTTATAGCGAATAAGGGGAAAAATCTTTTTATACCTTTTTCTGTTTGTATTGTAATAGGAATTGTGTTAGGTTTAATTTATGATGATTTATTATTTGGTGTTATCTTAGGAGCTTTGTTGGGATCTGGTTTAGCAGGTACAGCGGTTGTGAAGAAAAAAACTAAAATAGTAAGAAAAGATAAATAAGAAGTTATTTTTAAAGGAGATGATTAGGTATGAAGATTATAACAGTATGTGGAAGTATAAAATTTATAAAAGAAATGATGGAAATAACTGAAAAAATGGAATTAGAGGGAAATTGTATGTTAGTGCCAATATATAATCCTGCTAGACCTGATAAGGATTCATTCACTTTAGAAGAGGCAGAAATTTTAGATAAGATTCATAAAGAAAGAATTAAGCTAGCTGATGCGATATTGGTAGTTAATGTTAATGGTTATATCGGAAAAAGTACAAGAGCAGAAATAGAGTTTGCGAAAAAGTTAAATAAAGAAATAATTTATTATACTGATTTAATTAAATAGAGGGAGTTGAAATTTAAAATGAAACGTTTTGAATATAAAATTTATGAACAAGTTTTTTTAGATATGGTATCTAAAAAGAAAGATGTTGAGATAAGACTTTTAAATGATAAATCTAGTCAAATTGAAATTGGTGATGTAATTAGATTTAAGGTAATTGATGGAAAAGATAAAGCTGTTGAAGTAAAGGTCGTTGATTTAATGCAGTTTAAAGACGTAGATGAATTATGGGATAAAAGGAGTTTTAACATATTAAGTGATGTAAAAAGTAAGGAAGCGTTGTTAGATATTATGTATCAAATTTTTGGTAAAGAATTAGTTGATACACATAAAATATTAGCTATTAAATTTGAGATATTAGAAGTTTTTGGATAAGAATCAAGATAGCAAATAAAAAAGATATTTCTATCTTTTTATTTGTTTAGAGAAGAATTGTTATTTAACAATCTAATAAAATGATTTGCTTCTCTTAGAACGTGATCGGCAAGTAGTGGAATAATAATACTTTTAATTTTACAAGTTAAGATACCTTCTTCACCAGCAATTTTAAAATCTCTAAATTCTAATGTTTCTTTTAAACTAGATGCAGTTTGAAGATAGGGATTGTTATTATAGTTGTTAATAAGTTCTTCATAATTATTGGCGAATTCATTGGCTGTATTAATTAAGATTTTTTCACTAGGATCTAGACCTCCGCGAATGAATAGAGCATGTTCTTTCATGATTTCATTCCAAAATAATTCTTGGTCACTGATAGTGTTGCCAGTAATTAATTCTTTCTTTTCAACTTTGTTTAGTAAGGTAAAATACATTTTGCTTCTTTGATTATATGATTAATTAATAGGGGATAGTTTGTAGTGTACATTTTACAATTTAATACTTGAGTCAAGACGTTTGTTTTAAAGTTGATTAGTTTTTGAAGAAGGGGAAGTGTCTCTCTATTTAAGTTACTAATTTGCTTCAATAGGGTTGGTGTTACAGATATATTTCCGCTTTGGAGATTTTGTTCTTTTAAGGTTAGATTTGTGTCAATGGTGTTACCAGATAAAAAATTAGTTTGTTGTTCAGCTTGTAAAGTGTTTTTAGTTACAATCTCTCCAGAAGAAAGAAAGTCTGATTGAATATTTTTATTAGCTAAAGTAATGGCTCTAGTTAAAATATTATTAAATGCTTTTTGAAAATCGGCTGCAATGGTTTTGAATTTACGGTCTCTATCAGTAAATGCTACTTACGGAAGTTTACCACTACAATTTAGTGTAAAGAATTGACAAACCCGCCACCCGCCACTTGACGTGGGGGGGGGGGCTGTTACTATAAAAATGTAATAATTTTAAGAAAGGTAGGATAAAGATGAATAAGAAAAGTAAAATATTAATAAGTTGTGTAGCTTTATTGCTAGTGTTATCGGTTGGATATGCATTATTTAGTCAGAATATAACAATAAATGGAACAGCAACGGCCGAAGGTGATTTTAGTTTCGATGTGGTTGCTCAAATTGGTGTTCCCTCAGAGCTTGATGGGGAGTATGTAAATGGAGATGGTAATCCTGTTGATACTTCTTCTTATGCAAGTAGTGGTGCTAATATAGAAAGTTCAATAAACTGTACGGATAATAAGGTTACTTATAGTGGAAATTTTAAATATCCAGGACAAAAACAGTATTTTAGTGTTAAACTTACCAATACTGGTAGTATTCCTATTTCTTGGGATGATTTATTTAAGACAGATTATGATAGTAACGCAACTGGTAATTTAATAATGCGTGATGGAGAAATGGTTGATATTAATGGTAACTGGCCAAATGCAGCGGAACTTAGATCTAAGTATGGACTTGAGTTCAATAGTGAGTTTACTAAATTTACGGGGTCTATGATTGATGTTGCAGATGTTTGGGTTTCAAAAAGGATTTTTGATGAATTAGAGCTTAATCCAGACGCTCAATTATCGTTAAAAAATGGGGAGTCTATATATTATATATTCTGTGCGCAATGGCCGGATGTTAATCTTAACCCTTATTATGTTGGAGCGAATATCACCGCAACTAGTACTTATAAATTTACTATAAAGCAAGTAACTAACTAAAATTAAAATTAATTTAACTGATTACGTAGTAAAGACTTTGATTAATGTGAAATATCAAAGCCTTTTTTAGATGGCATTTTACTTGTTAATTAGTGTTTCTTCGAATAGAGAAGGGCACAAAAAAGGTGTCCATAGTAAGGACACCTATAATATTTTGATTTTTAGTTTTAACTATCTTGGCTTTTAAATGGATGTTTTAATTTATCTTTAACTCCTGTTCCAATTATAGACATTGCAGATTCATATGTTTTTCTGCTTGTTCATGAGTCATTTGTAATTGAAGTGTTATATCATTAATAATTTTTTCTTTATTATTTTTTCCAATAATAAAGTGATTTTCTAATATGCTATTGATAATAGTACACTTATTATTATCTAGTCCCGTAACCTTTCCTAATTCTTTAATAAATTTTTCTTTATTCATCTATTTGTCCTCCTAATCTTTGATAAGTGAATATACTGATATTTTTTTAATTTTATTTGCTAATACTGTTGCGATAATAAGTGTTGCTATAATTAGTAAAATCATGATGCTTAAAAACATTATAAATGGGTATTCAAAGCTTACTTTATATGCGCCTACTGACATAAATAATTTCTTGAAGATATTATCCATGAAAATTTTACTAACTATAAGTCCTAACGTTGTTCCTACAATTGTACTAGGAAAAAATCCGCCAACCAATTGTTTAACTAATTCTTTATTTCTATAGCCGATTGCCTTAAATATTCCAAGTTCTTGTTTTCTTTTTATAATAATTGATGAAATTACAATATATAAAATTAAATAAATAAGTAATAAAGCAATGATAATAATTACAATGCAAATAATACTTACAAGTGAAATATATATTGTTGTGGCAGATTCCATTGATTCAGCGTAGTTTATTGTAGAAATAATTTCATTACCATATTTACTTTTAACTTGATTGATGAATTGCTCAGACTTTTGTTCATTATTTAAATAAATATACATTGTAGTAGGTAAATATGTATTATCAAGCTTTTTATATCCATCCAAGGTTATTTCTATTATTTCCCCAGAATAATTAACAGACTGAATAAAACCAACAACTTTATATTTCTTTTTTTGTCCTTTTTTACTTAACGTAATATAATCCCCAATATTTATATTATATGTTTCTTGTAATTTACTTCCTATTGCCACTTCATTATTATTTACTGGATTTTTTCCTTTATAACATAAATCATTAGATAAATCTTTGAAATTTTCGGCTACAAGAGTTTTATAAGAGTTAGCCTTGTAATTTAAAGTAGCAAATTCATCATAATATATAACATTTTTAACATTATCCTGCGTTTTAAATTCTTCTTTTAAATCAAGATTAGATGAAATAACTACTGATGGATGTTCTTCTACCAAAGTATTGATAAAATTGATAGGATTCATGTTCACATTATAAAATAAGGTTCCTATAAAAGAAGAGATGATAGTTATTAAAAATAGCATTATTCCGAGTAATCGATTTTGCTTTTTTATATTTATAAAGTTTTTTAACATTAAAATAAAGTGAATATTGCCTTTGGTTTTTTCTATTTCAAAATAGTTTTTAGTATTTTCTTTTTCTGTAATTTTTCTAATTGCATTGATAGGATTGAGTTTTTTTATTTTCAAAGAAGCAACAAGTGTAAATGTAGTTATCAAAATAATATTAATAAGTAATACTAGTATATTTAGTAATAAATCAATTTTTATTTTCCAAATGAAACCGGATTGCATTTCTATAACTTTACTTAAAATTGGTAAAATGAAATATGAAGTAACGATTCCAAGCAGGGTAGATAACATGCCACTTATTATATACGGAAATATGCAGGATATGATTATTTCCTTACTGGTATATCCTAGTGCTTTTAAAACGCCCATACTAGATATTTCTTCTTCTATTGTTTGTTTTATTTTAAAATTACTTACAAATAAACTTATAATTAACATTGAACTTGCAAATATCATGAGTGTTAGAACTATTATGTTTGAAATGGCAAGTCTTTGCGATTTGGATTGTTCCTTGTAATTTTTACTTAAAATATTGATGTTCTTACTGCTCAAATATTTAGATATATTATTGTAAGATGAATAACTATCTTTTGATTTTACAGAGATAGTAGTAACTGTCTTTTCTTTATTTTTTTCGAGCAAATGGTTATAAGCTCCATTTTCCAAATATTCTCCTATTACTGATGAAGTATAGTTACCGTATTGCATTTCATTTACAACACCCTTGATGGTAAATGAGTAGGAGTTATTATCTACTTTAAATTTATATTCATCTTTTATATCTAGCCCAGAATGAATAAATGTGTAATTGGAAAGATATATGCCATGCTTAATGTTATCAGTAGTTTTTTTTATAATTTCTTTTTTATTTATATTAGAAATATTATCAATGTTATAAAATATTTGATTTTGTTCTTGAATAGATCCTTCCATATTTACTGGAACAGTTAACATTATTCCATTTTGTATTTCTACAGTTTTAATACCTTTAATTTTTTTTATATCATTAAGTATATTATCTGTATATTCTATACTAGGTATTGTAAAAAAACTATTTGCTGTATTTAATTTATCTGATTCTTTGTCATAATCATTACTAATGTTAAAGTTTATAACGATAGCACTAGAAAAAAGAATTGTAGCGATAAAAAGAATTACTACAAATGAGATAATATCTTTTGCATTTTTCCTAAAGAAATATTCGGATAGGGTGATTGTTTTTTTCATAGATTACCACCCCATTTCTTTTAAAAACTTATCTAATTTTTCATTTCGTGTATTATCATTTTTTTCATACTTATTGAGTTTAAGTTCTCCTGATATTTTACCATCTTTTAAATATATAATTCTATTTCCTCGCAATGCACTTTTTTTATCATGTGTAACCATAATAATACTTTGACCACTATTATTAAGGTTAGTTAAAACATCAAGTACAGCATTTGAATTTTCGCTATTTAAGGCTCCAGTTGGTTCGTCGGCAAATATTACACTGGGATTATTGATTGCTGCCCTTACAATTCCGGCTCTTTGACATTCGCCACCTGATACTTGATTCATATTCTTTTTATATGTGACTTCAGGGATATTAACACTGGCAAATAATTCTTTTGTTTTCTTTACTATGTCTTTTTTATTGTTATTTATAAGTAGTCCAGAGGTTAGCACATTGTCCATCAAACTCATTTTATCAAGTAGGTATATTTGTTGAAAAACAAAACCACAATTTCTTCTTCTAAATATAGCTAATTCATCATTATTCATTTTGCATATATCTTGATCTTTAAAGATTATACTACCTGAATTTGCCTTATCCATACCAGATAAAAGATACATTAGAGTAGATTTGCCGGCACCACTTGAACCCATGATAATTGTAAAGTCTTTATCATATATATCCAAATCCAAATTATTAATTATGGTTTGTTTAATAGCTCCGGTATTAAAGCTTTTAACTAATTTTTTAGCACTTATTATAATATTTTCTTTCACTTTAATTCTCCTTTAATTAATTTTTGTATAAATGAAAGAGACCCAGTCTTTGCTCCATAAATATTTTCTAATGTATCAATAAATACAGAAATTTTTGCGTCGTTAATTTCACTGTGATCGAACATTTCATTGCTTAAGATTAAAGTCATTTTAACTCTTTCCTCAATATTATCGTCTTTTGTAAATAAGCCTTCTTGTTTTGCCTCTCTTGCGATAGAAGAAAGCAGAGGAGTAGCTACATCGATTATTTTTTCATTTACTTTTTTATGTAGAATAATATTTTCTTTTGTGTGAATTGTATCTTGCACTGATTGTTCCTCAGGCGTTACTCGAAGTGCCAAAATAGTAAAAATGAGTTTTTCTTCTGATTTTAGGGTAGAGTTTATTACTTTTTTAGCTCTTTCTACACCTTTGTCGATCATCATATTTATAACTTCTTCTAACATTTGTTCTTTGCTTTCAAAATGATAATAATAGGTTCCTTTGGCAATGCCTGCTTTAGTAATAATCTCATCTACGGATGTATTTTCATAGCCTTTATTAATAAATAAGTTATAGGCTATTTCAATGAGTTCTTTTTTTCTTATTTGTTTTCTCATAACATCACTTCCTTTTAGACTGTTAGTCGGTTTCTTATTACATTATATGGGTGGGATTTAAATATGTCAATATTTTTTAGACTGTTGGTCTAAAATCATCTATTTATAGATCTTTATATAGACTTAAGATAATACTTATTGAAATGATAAAATCAATATAATTTATGATATAATAACTTGTAGGAGAAATAATTACTCGGCAAAAATTATTAAATCACTGTCAGATCATTATATAGTTATTGATGAGGTATAACTATAGGGAGGTAAAATGGAAGAGAAATTTAAAGATTTAATTGATATGTGTAAAAATGGCATTGCTTTAAATGATGAAAATATCGGTTCAGGAATGTTTTTAGTAGATAGGAAAACATTTCAATTAGTTATACCATCGGATAATACCGATAGTCATGGGGATTTCTTTGTGTATTCAATTAAGGGACATGATTGTTATTCATATAATAGCGTAAGCACTCATATTTATCATATTGTTGATGGAACTGGTAAATTTATAATAGACGATCAAAGCGTTGAAGTTAATCCTGGTGATATAATAACAATTGAACCAAATAAGGTATTTACATATGAAGGTAATATGATTATAACTTTTGAAATGACTCCAAATTTTAAAGAGGAAAATGATCATTTTGTAAGAGAGGTTAATTACGGTAATAAATTTAAAAAATATTGTAAGAAAGGTTAAATACGATAATAATTTTGAAAAATAAATAGGAGGTATAGAGATATGAAAAATATTATTACAGGAGCAGCAAGTGGTGTTGGAAAAGCTGTTGCGAAAGAATTAAAAAATGAAAATATAATTTTATTAGATGTAGATGTTGAAAATTTAAATAAGACAGGTGCTGAGTTAAATAAAGGTTTTTATGTATGTAATTTAGCTGATTGCAATGATATTGAAAATACAATGTCTATAATAGAGAAAAAATATGGAACAATTGATTGTTTGATTAATTGTGCAGGAATGTGGATATCAGGTGATATGTCAAAACTAGAGGAACCTATTTTTGATGAAATGAATTCGTTAGAAAGAATAAAAAATGTAATTGATACAAATGTGTTTGGAACAATTGCGATGGTAAAAAGTGTATTTCCTATAATGAAAAAACAAGGTTATGGTCAAATAATTAATATTAATTCTCAAAGTGGAGTTATGTGTGAGCCACCATTTCCAATTTATAATGCTACTAAGCATAGTACAAATGCTTTTAGAAAAGCAATACAGGATGATTTAGCAAGAAATAATATAAAGATAACTGATGTTTGTCCCGGACTTATTCAAACAGATTTTTATAAAAGGGCAAATAATGAATTACCAAAAGAAGTCATGGATACGGGATTAACTCCGGAAGATGTGGCTAAAACAGTTAAGTATGTCTTTGATTTACCACATGAAATAACTATACCAAGTATAGAAGTGAGACATATAAAAAATTATTAAAATTATGGTATAATGGTTGTAAGAGAGGTAGATGTAGATGAAATTAAATAGAGAGTTACAACAATACATTGGGAAAAATGTTTTTTCTAGTTATAAAAAGAATGATTTGGGACATGATTTAGATCATATTAAATATGTTATTGATAGGAGTTTAAAATTTGCAGACGAAGTTGATGATATTAATTATGATATGGTCTATACAATAGCAGCCTATCACGATATAGGTCATTATATTGATGCTAAAAATCATGAAAAAGTTTCAGCAGATATGTTACTTGCTGATGAAAATTTAAAGGCTTTTTTCACTGAAAGTGAAATTAAGACAATGGCAGAAGCAGTATATGATCATAGAGCAAGCATGGATGGAGAGCCTAGAAGTATTTATGGAAAAATAGTTTCTTCTGCTGACAGAAACACATCAATAGATGTTCCATTAAAAAGAACATATACTTATAGAGTTGAACATAATCCAAATGATACACTTGATGAAGTAATTGAAGCATCTAGAAAACACCTAATGGATAAATTTGGTAAAAAAGGCTATGCAAATGAAAAGATGTATTTTGAAGATTTGGATTATAAAAAATTTTTAGAAGATATATCAATTTTAGTAGAAGACAAAGAAAAATTTAGAAGAAGATTTATGGAGGTAAATGGATTAAATAATAAATTGAAATTAACTTTTAATGAGACAAAAAGATGCAATCCAGATATGTCATTAGATCAAATATTATATGCTGTATATGATAAAGTGAAAGATGAATACAATAAGCCATTTGATGTATTAAGAAATATGATATTAGAAGCAAATGATATTGATGAATTAGAATACTATACAAAAGATGTTAGACAAGATTTAAAAGATTATATTGCGGAGCATATATTCCCTGAATATGACAAAAATGATGGTGGTCATAATATTGCTCATATTTTAGAAGTAATAAGAAGAAGTTTTGCATTAAATGATACTTTTAAATTAGGTTTAGATGATAATATGATATATGCAATAGCTTCTTGTCATGATTGGGGAAAATATGAAGATCATTCTATACATCATTTAATTGCTGCTAGAAATTTTATAAACGATAATGGAATGAGTGAGTTCTTTACGGATGAACAAAGACAAATAATTAAAGAGGCAATTGAAGATCATCGTTCTTCTAAAGAAGATGAACCAAGAAGTGTATATGGAAAACTTATTTCTTCTGCCGATAGAAATACGAATATTGAAATAGTATTTATTAGAAGTTTCTTTGTGGCTCATGAAAGAATGCCAGAGACAGTTATTGAGGATTATTTAGATTATACGATTGATAGATTATCGAAAAAATATAGTGAAGATAATCCTGAAAATATGTTTTTTGAGGATGAAACCTATAAAGTATTTATTCAAGATATGAGAAATTTATTAAAACGGGAAGATGAATTTAAAAATAGATATTGTGAAGTTAATCATATATCATCTAGAACCAATCGGGTTTGTGATGAACAAGGTGAAATTAATTATATTAAAAAGTTGACAATGAATAGTTAAAATTTCTAGATGAGGTAAAACGTTTGAGGATAATCAAGAAAGCATTAGATAAATAATTTAATTATTCAAACAAATATGAAATATCTTTTGATTATGCTTTACAAAGTAACTATTACTGATTATTGAGAAGTGTAATTTAAAAAGAAGATTTAAAGCATGATACTTATAATCTTCTTTTTTTGTAAATGATTTATAGATACAAATTTAACGGTTTAAGACTTTCCTCATTTTGTATTCGTTTACTACGTCAAGGCGTATAATTTTATTAATATAATTCTGTGTATTATGAATTAGTAAAAATAAGTTGTTAATAAAGTCATTTAATTGACTATTTGTTAAATCTGCATTTTTAAAGTATGGTTTAAAAATATTCTTTAGTTCCTTTTGAGTTAACATATATAATTTTTCAAAAGCAAATGTTTCTTTTTTTGTATTGTATAGATTTCAATAGTGTTATTAATAATTCTTGCATTAATACAAATGTATTTATTTAAGTCATCAGGGGAATTCATTAGTTTTAAAGAAAACATTGCATGATAAAGCTGTTCATTAAATTGTTCGATATTTAATGTTTCATAATAGGGATTAAATTTCCAAGGGAGTATATAAAAATTTTAGTATTTATAGTATAATTTTATTAGTAATTATTGAGTCTTTACAAGGGAGGTATTTATGAATATGAATGAAATATTGAAAAAAGTCGATCAGCTCATATTTATGTATAAAAATGGAGAATTAGGTGGCGAAGTAATGCCAGAAGATGCAAATCCTCATTTTGAAAAATCCTCTTTAGAAAATTACTTATATTTCACTTTACCAATGGCTCTAAACTACCAAAGAAATTCTTATACTCTTTGGGAAAGTGCATTGAAGACATATAATGATGAAGAAACAAGATTTGTATTTGAGCCAAAGGTTTGTTTAGAAAAAAGTTTTGAAGAAGTACAATATGCACTTACTAAATATAAAGTTGCATTACAAAAACAAAAGCAAACTGAAATATGGTTAGCACTTTGCAATACATTTGAGGAATTATTTGATGGTGATATAAGAAAATTATTTGATTCGTTAGATAACGATGTAGATAAAATTAGAGATTATATTCAAAAAGATAATAAAAAGAAATTTCCGTATTTATCTGGTACAAAAATATGTAATTATTGGATGTATGTAATTTATCAGTATACTGATCGAAAGTATAGAAATATAGAAAATTTAACTGTTGCCCCAGATACTCATGTATGTAAGGCAACGCATAAATTAGGTTTAATTACTGATGATGAATTCAATTCAAGTAATGTTCAACAAATTGTAATAGATAGATGGCAAACATTATTTAAAAACACAAAGTATAAACCCATTGATATTCATACACCACTCTGGCTATGGAGTAGGAATGGATTTAAGAAGATAAAATGATAGTAGAAAATGTTCCAGAATGGACAAAATAATATAAGATAGTATGGAAATTCTTATAATATAGATTGTATGGAAATACAAATTTAGTGTTGGCAGAACAGATCTTTACTATTATATGAAAGAAAATAGAAAATAAAAAATATTAAAATAATTTAACTCTCTTTTTGATGATTATTTATATAAAAGTTACATTTAATATTTAACTAACCTAATAAATTAGTAAAATAAAAAGTGAATTAATACTAAAAATCATTTTTTATATATTGAAATATATTAAATTATACTTACTTTTAAAATCTATATTTATAAAATCACACTTTGCATTATAAATATTTAAATGATATATTAACATCCACATTAATTATTTTTTATGTTGTATATTAAAGGAGAGATGTTAATATGAACTATGGTTATCAAAATGAATTAGATTTTGTTGATTTGTTTAATAATAAACATTTAAATGAATTAGATTTTAATTCACAGAATTTTTTAAAAGATATTTTTGGAAAGGTAATAGACAATGATGAACCAATAAAATCGTGGAAGAATAAAATGAATCAAAAAGCTGATATTTTTATAAGGTATAAAAACTATATTAAAAGTATAAGTTTAAAATGTGGAAAAAGTAATTCTATACACTGTGAAAATATTCAAGATTTTAGAAGATACTTGGAAGCATTATCTATTCCTTATCATATTATTGAAAAATATGTTAGTTATCACTATGGTTATAAAAAAGATGCAAATGGTAATACTGATTTTTCATTTTCTTTAAGTTCGGATGAGTATAAAGAATTGTATCAATCCGAAATAAATGCTTTTAATGCTTCTATTAATAAAACCAGGATAATAGTTGATATGGTAGAAAGATTCATAGTAAGAGGAAGAAATTCTGATTATGATATAGATGCCTTAGTATGTGGTACTATTAATGACTATGTTTGGGTTAATAAATATGAATTATATGATTTAATTCTATCTAAAAGATGTTTAGATTTTACATCTCCTCATATTGCTTGTTTAACAATTGGCCCTAAAAAGAGAAATCTTAAGAGAGATTCTAATAATGCAAAAGAACGATATTTAGTTTGTATAAGATGGAATTTTATTAAGGAGGATATTTGTAATTTTAAAGAAGGCATTGCCAAATAGCTGTGATGGGGGATATAACAAAAAAACTAGGTTAAGTACCTAGTCTATTATCAATAATGGAGCGAACGAGGGGAATCGAACCCCCATCACAGCCTTGGCAAGGCCGTATTCTAACCATTGAACCACGTTCGCAAAAAATGGAGGGGCCTACCGGATTTGAACCGGTGATCAGGGTGTTGCAGACCCACGCCTTACCACTTGGCTAAAGCCCCAAATTGATTTAAGCACTTATGATTTTACACTATTAGATTTAATTTGTCAATTGGTCTTGATAATAAATTTTATGATATATAGTATATTTTTATTTATAATTTTTAAGAATTATTGAATATATTTTAATAGTGGTGATGATATGCTTCCAAATATTCCTCCAAAAGTTTTTTCACTTAGCGCTGTGGCGGTTGGATATATATTGATTGATGATATGACTGCGAATGAACAAAATGCGGTTGGCAATTGGTTGATGTTAGTAGCGCAGGTTCTATCTACAAATGCTTTTTATAGAGCTGTAATGCAAGAAAGGGGATTGGAACCGGAAGGGTCTACTGAAACGGGAAGAAATAACTCAAATACATTTGCTGGTAGTCAATCTTCTAATAATAATGAAAGTACTATTATTATGCTTCAAAAGATGATTGTTGCTTTGCAGAAGGAGGTTAATGAAATTAAGCAAAAAATGTAAAATTTCACAATAATTTCTTATTTCTATCATAATTTATTCATAATTTAAAAATATACTTGATAATAGTGAAAGGAAATATGGTTATGAATGAGCAAAATAATACTAAGAAAAAAGTAAATTCAAATAAATTTATTATTTCAATGATAGTTATAGGGTGTGTTCTAGCTGTTATTGCTGGTGGAATAGGAGTTTATTTGGTTAGTGATAAGTTAGATTTCAAAATTGGAAAAAATGTAGTGGAGTTAAAATATACAGATATTGTAAGTAATGATAGTAATGGAATTTATATGACTGATGTATCTGAAGTTGTGGATAATGTTATGCCATCAATTGTGTCTATTACGAGTAAAACATTAATTTCTAGCGGAAGATTTGGTTCTAGTTTTTGGGGAAGTAATCAAGTTGCTGAGGGAGCTGGTTCTGGAATAATTATTGGTAAGAGCGATGAAGAATTATTAATTTTAACAAATAATCATGTTGTAGCTGATACTAATGAACTAAGTGTACAATTTATTAATGAAAAGAGTGTTGATGCAACTATTAAAGGTACTGCTGAGGTTAATGATGTAGCTGTTATTTCTGTTAAATTAGAGTCTTTGGATAAAAAAACATTGGACGCTATTAAAATAGCTACGATGGGAGATAGTTCTAAATTAAAAGTAGGTAATGGTGTTATTGCAATTGGTAATGCTCTTGGTTATGGACAATCTGTTACAACAGGTGTTGTTAGTGCGGTTGATCGTGAAGTTACAATTAATGGTACTACTAATAAAATGATTCAAATTGATGCAGCTATTAATGGAGGAAATAGTGGTGGAGCTTTACTTAATAGTAAAGGTGAAGTTGTAGGAATCAATTCAGCAAAATTTTCTTCTAGTAGGACTGATGAGGCAAGCATTGAAGGAATGGGCTTTGCTATTCCAATTAGTGATGTTCAAGAAATAATTACAGATTTAATGAATGGCAAAACTATAAAAAAAGAACAAAATGGAATCTTGCTTGGAATAACAGGAAGTATTATTAACAGCCCCATAAATGGATTTTATATTTCTTCTGTTGAAGAAGATAGTTGTGCGATGGATGCTAATTTGAGATCAGGGGACATTATTACTAAAATAGAAGGAGAAAGTATTAAAAATATTAATACAATTAGTAATGTACTAAAAAAAAGTAAAGTAGGGGATAAAATAAGTTTAACGATACTTTATAGTAATGGTCAGACTTATAATGAAAGGGAAGTAATTGTTACTTTAAAATAATTATTTTAGAAAACTACTTTTATATAGTTAGTAGAATTTGTGCAAAAAAAGAGGTTAATCCTCTTTTTCGTTTGTAACAGTAGTTCCAATCTTTTTACCAGAGACAACTTTTTTGAGATTTCCTTTTTCATTAATATCGAAGACAATAATTGGAATGTTGTTATCCATACATAATGAAGTTGCCGTTGTATCCATAACATTTAATTTTTTATTTAAGACTTCAAGATATGTAATAGTAGTTATTTTTTCGGCGTCTGGGTATTTTTTAGGATCTTTTGTATAGATTCCATCGACATTAGTTGCTTTTAAAACAGCATCGGCATTAATTTCAGCAGCTCTTAAGGCAGCAGCTGTATCAGTTGAGAAAAATGGGGAACCTGTTCCACATCCAAAGACTACAACTCGGTTATTTGTAAGATGTTTTATAGCACGATCTTTTATATAGTATTCAGCTATTTGACGCATTTCAACACCTGTTTGAACACGAACTGGTTGACCTAATTGTTTAAAGGCATCTCCTATTGCTAAGGCATTCATTGTAGTGCCTAACATACCAATATAGTCTGAAGTGCAACGATCCATTTGCTGATTACTTCTGCCTCGCCAAAAGTTACCGCCTCCAACTACTATTGCGACTTCTACATTGCGAGATGTTACTTCAACAATTTCCTTACATATATCTAAAACTCGGTTAAAATCTATTCCGGTTTTATTGTTGCCGGCTAGGGCTTCACCACTTAATTTTAATAATATTCTTTTATATTTCATACATCCTCCTACAAAAAAGGCTTATTGTCCAATAAATAACAATAAGTCTTAAAAAATATTAGGGACAAATATAACTTGGTAACTAAGTTTGGTCATATTTATCTCCTCCTAAAGTTAATAATACACTATATGTTATTTATAAGCAATGTATTTTTGTTTATGGACTTGAATTTATATCAAACAAATCTTTATGTTATATATAATACGTGCTATAATTTATTTATGGTTAGAGATAGGGAGTGATTGAGTGTTAGAGGTAAAAAATATTTCAAAAAAATTTACTAAGAAAGTTGATAAGAAAAAAATAGTAAAATTTTTTGCTGATGATGATATTTCTTTTACGGCTGAAGAAGGTGAAATTGTTGGAATACTTGGACCTAATGGAGCAGGAAAAACAACATTACTTCGAATGATAGCTGGTATTATGGAACCTACTAAAGGAGAAGTAATAATCGATGGAATGACGCATGGAAAAGATACTATTGAAGTTAGAAAGAACATTGCTTTTTTAACAGGAAATACAAAATTATATAAAGATATTTCTCCATATGAACTACTTATTATGTGTGGAGAATACTATGGTATTTCTAAAGATGTACTTAGAAAAAGAGTGGATGAGATAATTAAGAAATTTAATATGGAGAGTTTTCAACATCAGAAAATTGAGACTTTATCGACTGGACAATATCAAAGAGCAAGTATTTCCAGATGCTTGGTTCATGATCCAAAATATTATATTTTAGATGAGCCAACTAGTGGATTAGATGTTATATCAAGTAAAGTAATTTTGGATGTGATTAAAGAAGCGAAGAAGAATAAAAAGACAGTTTTGTATTCAACGCATTATATGGAAGAAGCAGAAAATATTTGTGATAAGATAGTGATGATTAATAAGGGAAAAGTTATTATTACTGGAACTCCTGATGAAATCAAGAAGAAAACTAAGACAACTAATTTAAGAGATAGTTTTTTTGCATTAATAGGAGGGTATGATGAATAAGAAAAATATTTTTATAACAATAAAAAAAGAATTAAGATCAATATTTCGAGATAAAAAAACATTATTTATGATATTTGGTTTTCCTTTTGTAATTGCCTTATTTATCTTCTTATTTGGATTTATGGAAGATAGTATAATGGGAGAAAATACAAATAATTATAAAATAGGGATTAACTATGAAGTAGGGGATGTTGAAAAAAGCCTTTTGAAACAATACGGTTTGAAATCAAAATATTATGAAGACCTTGATGCTGCTAAAAGCGATTTTGAAAACGATTTAATTGATGGATATGTTGTCTATGATAAAGATAAAAATGTATATACTATTTATTCTGATAGTAGTATTACTGGAATGAATGTTACTGGTTTTGTCTCAAATTATTTAGATGATTATAGTGAATATTTAGGTAATGTAAAACTAGTTGATAAAGGTATCAATCCAGTTGAAGTGTATGATAATTTTAAAGTTGATATTAAGAATGTTGAAGGAGAAGAGTTATCTTCTAGTAGCTTTTTGGTAGAACTTATTATGAACATTTCATTTGTATATATTATTATGGCGATTACTTTGGCAGCTGTTAATATGGCAACATCAGCAATTGCAGTTGAGAAAGAACATGGAACATTGGAAACTATCTTGACTTTGCCTATTACGACAACGGAATTAATTATGGGTAAATATTTGGCTAATGTTATTGTAGGGACAATTGCTTCCTTGATTGGTTTTGCTTTAACGATGATAAGTTTTAGTGTTGCGAAAGATATGTTTGTAATGTATGAAGAATTTAGTATAAGTTTTGCAACAATAATATTTGGAGTTGTTATTTGTATAGTTGCTTCTTTTTTAATAAGTGGTTTGGCAACATTGATTACCTCTTCAGCAAAAACTTATAAAGAGGCTCAAGCAGCAGGACAAATTTTGAATTTTATTTGTGTTATACCAATATTTATGAGTTATTTAGAATTTAATATTACAAGTACAATTTACTTTATACCAATTTTGAATTTTACAACAATATTGCTTGAAATATACACTGGTAGTTTTGAATATATTAATTTATTGATTACGATAGGTTCAACTATTGTATATGTTGTATTTATTCTATGGTTTATGATTAAGAAGTTTAAATCAGAAAAAGTATTGTTTGGATCATAAGATAGGTCAAAAACAATACTTTTTCTTGAATTTTTATGAAAATTGTAGTATAATAAGGCAACAAATCAAATTTCTGGGGAGTGTGAGTTGAAATGAGCGAAGAATTTTTAGAAAAATATGTAGATAGTCTATATGAAAGGCAAAATATTGGTGCTGTTGCAGAACAACAGGGACTTTATACCAAAAAAGATTATTATGAATTATTAAAGTCTGTTATGGATGTGATTAATACTTATAAGGATTATTCATTGGAGGAGTTAAGAGAAAAACTTTATGAACAATCTCACATTGAGGAAAATATAAGGGATTTTATATATAGAAAAGAAATGGCTCCAGGAATAGTATTTACTTATGGAACTGATAAGTATAGAGAAAGTGTTGTTGCTAAAAATAGACAAGAGGTTACTTTAGATAGTAATGGTAATATAGTACCCGCTGTAGAAAAGATGACTGAAGATACTATTTTTGATTTAGCTTCAGTTACCAAAATGTTTACTAGTTTAAGTATTTTAAAATTAGTTTCGATGGGAATAATTGATTTAAATGATAAGATAACTAAGTATGCTCCAGAATTTAAAAATTTGGAGGGTGTTTCTGTTTTTGATTTAATGAGTTTTGGGGTTCCGTTAAAGACAAATGGTAGATTAGATAGAGCTTCATCCAGAGAAGAGGCTGAAAAAATATTATTTGATATTGCCGTTGATCAAGAAAATAATAATCTAAGACCTTATAATGATATGGGAGCTATGGTTTTAAAATATGTTGTTGAACATGCTAGTGGGATGGATTTTTATGATTTTGTAGATAAAAATATTTTAAGAAAACTAGAGATGAATGATACAAATGTAGTTGTTCCAAAAGAAAAATTGTCTAGAGTAGCTAGTACGAATTTGGATGGTAAGTATTATAAAGATGGTAATTTCTTTATAACAACTGAGGCACCTAAAGGAGTTGCGTTTGACCCTAAAGCACAAATAATGGGACAATCTGATGGTGTCTTAAGTGGACATGCTGGAATGTTTTCAACTGTTGATGATATGGCTGCCTTAGCAAAAGGAATTTTAAATGGTCAAGTATTAGATGATAAATATATTGAAATGATGGCTAAGAATAGAACTGGTAGGGAATATTTTGATGATAATGATTTAAAACATTATGTTCAATATTTGGGACTTTTATGTTATTCAAAGAATCCGGAGTTATCTAGTTCAGAAGTGTATCATGCATTGAGTGGAAGAACGTTCGCATCAGCCGGCTGGACTGGAACACAGTTAACTGTAGATCCGCTTAACCAATTATTCTTCTTTATGGCAAGTAATAGATCACATAATAGGATGACTTTTATTGATCCTACAAGAAAAGATGAGGTTACGGTTGATGAAAATGGCAAAAAGACAATTATTTTACCAGATGGAAGTAAAAAAATTGATGCTACAAGATATGCATGGGATAGAGATAGTGTTGTTGTTCATCCTGCTATTAAATTAGCGATGCAATATAAAATGCTTGAAGATTTTTATGGGTTAAAGAAATCCGATGTAGAACAAAATAAAGTTATTAGAAAAATTTAATTAAATTATTGATATTTTGCTAATAATTATTAAAGTTCTGTTATTTAAATTACAGAGAAAAGTTATGAGAAATCATAGCTTTTTTTGACTTTACATTTTATATTATTTATAATGGTAATGGTGATGATATGAAAAAGTGGGCTAAATATATTGGAGTATTTTTCTTTTTTTTAATGATTTTTTTCTTATCACCAATTTCAGGTGATGATTGGGGAAATTATTTAGTTGGAAGAGAAGGAATAAGACATTCATTAGGAGTAGCTTTAGGAATGTATTTTGATTGGGAAGGTAGAATAGTTAGTCGAATATTTATTAACATTTTGACTTATCATAAATGGTTATGGAATATAGTTAACGCTTTTTTTGTTGTAGTTTTTATATTTGGAGCAAGAAAGTTAATTCTTTCGGAGAAAAAATATGTATTTCCGGCAATTGTTTTACTTATTTTGGGAATGAATCCATATATGTTTTCACAAGTTATGGTGTGGTTAGCAGGAAATATTACTTATTTCTTTATTGTGCCAGTAATATTATTGTATATATACTATTTAGTTAATAATGATGAATATAATAAGTGGTTTGTAGTTATATTTAGTTTGCTTAATATCTTTGGAACAATGTTTGTTGAGAATATGGCACTAGTTTTTATATTTGGAAATATTTTAATACTTATTTATAAGTATATTAAGAATAAGAAAATAGATAAAAGAATTATTTTATACTTATTATTTGCAATTTTGGGAACTACTATGATGTTACTTTCACCAGGAACAAGATTTAGAAGTAGCATTGAGAATGTGGAATTTAATCAATTATCATTCTTTGGAAAGATAGTTAGAAATATTCCTAATTTTGTTTATTATACATTTATTATTAATACTTATTTATTGGGACTAATGAGTTGTAGTAATTATTTAATGATAAAAAAACATACTAAAAATAGATGGTTAAAATATGGATTAATTATTTATATGTTAGTCGGATCTATAGCTACGATGATTATTTATTTATTATCAAAGCTTGGTTGTAGTAATTTGGACTTTATTATTAATAGTAATAATATTTTGGTCATATTATATTGGCTTAGTTATCTTGTTGTAATGAGTGTATTTATTTATCTTGAAGATAAACATGATTTAAAAATTATCTTATTGTTTTTAATAGGTTTAGTTAGTAATGGAGTAATGCTAATATCGCCAACTTGGGGATTTAGAACAGCTTTCTTTACGTATGTAATGTTAGGTATTTGTTCTATTATAATAATTGGAAAATATATAAATGATAAAAAGATATTTACTATTGTAAGTAGAGAATTATTGGTAATAGCTTTAGTATTTTATTTAGTTTTTTATATTAATATTAATAGGTGTCAGATTGTATTAGAAAAGAGTATTGCAGAACAAATAAAGGGCAATAGAGAAACTATTTATATAGATGCTTTTCCAGCGTATGCTAATTGTGATATTAATCCTGGAAATGAATATCATTTAGAAAAATTTAAATTATATTATGGTATTGATAAAGATACAGAAATATCGTTGGTTAGAGGTAGATGGAAGTATGGTATCTTTTATAAGAAGTAATAGTTGATATGTTTTTACATGATTTTACAGATCAATTTGATAAGTTATTTTTATATTTTTGATTTTATAGCTATTTTTAAGAAAAGATTTAAAAATGTGTTATAATGAATTTGGAGTGATTTCATGAAAATTAAAATTAATGATGTTAATGTAAATTACATACAATATGGTGAAGGAAAGGATATTTTGTTACTACATGGATGGGGACAAAATATTGAAATGATGAAGCCTATTGGTGATAAATTAAGTAATAGATTTAAAATTACGATTATTGATTTTCCTGGATTTGGAGAAAGTGATGAACCCTTAGTTTCTTGGACAATTGATGATTATTCAAATATGTTAGAAGTTTTTGTAAAGAAGGTTGGAATTAAAAAACCGATTATTATGGGACATTCATTTGGGGGAAGAGTTGCAATTAGGTATTCAGCTCATAATTCAATTGAAAAGTTAGTTTTATTTGGCAGTCCATGTGTTAGATTACAACGAGATTTACCATTGTCAGTAAAGATATTAAAAGGTTTAAAGAAACTTCCTGGTTTAAATCAAATTGGGGAATATATGAAAAAGTATATTGGCTCTAGAGATTATAAAGCTGCCAGTCCAATAATGCGTCAAACTTTAGTAAATGTAGTTAATGCTGACTTATCAATGTATGCTAAAAACATTGAAGAACCAACATTACTTATATGGGGAGAAGATGATGATGAGGCACCTTTGGAAGAAGCAAAGTTGTTGGAAAGTATAATGATGGATGCAGGTTTAATTGTTTTACCTGGTACCCATTATGCATATTTAGAAAATTTGCCAAGAGTAATTAATATTTTAGAAAATTTTATTTAGGAGGTATGAAATGATTACAATAATTAAATATGGTTTGTTAGTAATTGCGTTATTATTTGCTACATTTTTTAAGACAAAAAGAAGTTTACATATGTTACAACAGAATTTATATAATGAGAATAATCGTTATATAAAATGGGTTTTAAAAAATTATAAACAATTTTTAGATTGGGATTTATTGCTAGTTATTATCGCACTTATAGGTTCACTTGTATTTTTTGATGTAGAAAAAGTGACTGATATAGCGATAATTAGTTTAATTGTTATTGGTATTTGTGTTGGATTTAATTGGATTCATAGAATTAAGAACGATCAGAATAAAAAGCCATTAGTAGTGACAGCTAGAATTAAGAGACTTATGTTTACAATATTTGTTCTTTATTTTATTCCGCTTTGTTTATTAAGTTTTTATATTGCTGATTCATTATTTGTATGGGAAATGTTACTTGTTCTTACATTTATGATTTATTTCAATGTATTTGTTGTTTATTTAGCAAATATAATTAATTTTCCAATAGAAAGAATGGTTTATTTATATTATAAAACTAAGGCTCAGAATAAGCTTAAAAATATGAGTAATTTGAAGATTATTGGTATTACTGGTAGTTATGGAAAAACTAGTAGTAAAAATATTTTAAGTGATATTTTGAATATTAAATATAATGCTTTACCTACACCTAGAAATTTGAATACTTTTAATGGTTTGATTATGACTGTTAATAATTATATGGATAAGTTTACAGATATATTTATTGCGGAGATGGGGGCCTATGTAAAAGGGGAAATTAAAGGCTTATGTAAGTTGGTTAAACCAAAGTATGGTATTTTAACAAGAATTGGTACTGCCCATTTGGAAAGCTTTGGTAGTGAAGAAAATATTGTTACTGGAAAGTTTGAATTAATTGAGTCTTTACCGGCTGATGGATTTGCTGTATTAAATGGAGATGATCCAAAACAAGTAAGTTATAAGTTAAAAAATAAGGTTAGAACTATTTGGATTGGTATAGAAAATAAGGATGTTGATATTAGAGCAACTAATATTAAATGTTCATCTAAAGGAACTAGTTTTGAGGTTGTATTTAAGGGGAAAGAAGAAAAGTATAAATTTGAAACTAGGTTATTAGGGAATCATAATGTTTATAATATTTTAGCAGGTATTGCTTGTGGTGTTGAATTTGGTATTGATATAGAAGATTTAATTCAAGCAGTACGTGGAGTTAGAGCTGTAGAACATAGATTAGAGTTAAAGAGACTTGGAGATTTTTATCAAATAGATGATGCTTATAATTCTAATCCAGTAGGTGCTGCTAATGCTTGTAAGGTACTAGGAATGATGCCAGGAATTAAAGTGGTTGTTACACCTGGAATGATTGAACTTGGTGCTAGAGAAGATGAGTATAATGAAAAATTTGGAGAACAAATCGCTGAGGTAGCAGATTATGCTGTACTTATTGGAGAAAAGAGAACTAAGCCAATTAAAGAAGGTTTACTAAAGAAAAATTTTGATAAAGACAAAATAATAGTCTTTAATGATGTTAGGGATGCATATCCTTTTGTGAGAACGTTAACTGGTGATAAAGAAGTGTACGCATTATTTGAGAATGATTTACCAGATACATATAATGAATAGGGAGATGAAGTTATGAAGATTAGAGTAGGAGTTATTTTTGGTGGAGAATCTGTTGAGCATGAAGTTAGTGTTATTTCAGCAATGCAGGCAATTAATAAGCTTGATTTGGAAAAGTATGAAGTAGTACCAATTTATATTACAAAAAATGGAGAGTGGTATACTGGAGATATGTTAAAGGATATTGAAGTATATCAAGATTTAAATTTAATTAAGAGATATG
>CAZTRE010000013.1:0-29981 GCA_964616405.1 uncultured Mycoplasma sp.
TAAAGATGAATAAGAAAAAAGGAATAATAATTGGAGCATTTGCCCTAGTAATAACCATGGTAGTAGGCTATGCTTTGTTTGGTAAAAATATTGAAATTAAAGGAACAGCAACAGCCTCAGGAAATTTTGAGTTGTCATACACTTGCAAAATAGATGAATCCAGCAGCGAACCTGGAACTTGCGAAATAGTAGATAATACAATAACCATAACGAATACATTTACCAAACCAAATGAAAGTGGAATATATCAAATTACTATAAAAAATAGTGGAACAATTCCAGCAGAATTAAAAACAATTACATCACCAAATAATTATGATCTTAATAGAATTAGTAATGGAGAATTAATTGCAGGAGATTCTTTTTATATAGATAAAACGACTATGTTATCTGCTTATTATGTATTTATAGATTATGGAGAGGGACTTGGTGGCGATTCTGCAATAGAGGCTGCGAAGATTACGCTTCAACCTAATGAAACAACTACAATTGGTATCGTCCTTGCATGGGTGGATTCCGATCTATTTGGTATGAAGCAACCTGAATTAAAAGATGGTAGAGCTACTATGAATTACAATATTACTTTAGGTTTTTCTCAGGCAGAATAAAAAATCTTTATTTTTATAAAAAGATATTGTATAATGAGTATGGTGATAAATATATGGAATATGCAATTTTAGCAGTAATTTTACTAATAGTATTACTTGCCATACTAAAAGCAACCAAAAAGGATGCCGGTCTAGATTTTAACAAATTAGTGGAATTTTTAGGAGGAAAAGACAATATTATTAGTACAGAAACAAATCTTTCGAGATTCAAAGTTACCTTAAAAGATGTTTCAAAAGCTAATAAAGAAGGTATTCAAAAATTAGGAGCCAAAGGTATTGTTGAAATAGATAATCAATTAAAAATCATTTTGGGTTCTGAATCAAAACAATTAAAGAAATATATTGATGAAATAAAATAATGACAGAAATTGTCATTGTTTTTCTTTTTTCGACAAAATAAGACATATAAAAGTTCTATACTTTGTATGGTGATTATATGTTAACAATAAATAGTATTTTAATATTAAGTATATGTCTTTTTTTCCCTCTAAGTTTATATCAAAACTACCTTACATATATTAAAACACTTGAATTAAAAGAAAAATCAATCTTCTTAGAATTTTCTTTATATTGTTCTCTATTATTATTGTTTCGTTTTAATAGTGAAAACTCTATTTACTTAAGTGTTTTCTATAGTATTCCACTAATTCTGTCTTTAAGGATAAAAGATTATAGAACGTCAATGATTATCTGCTTACTAACAATTCTTTTTTCTAAAATAAATCCTATAGTTTTAATAATTAAACAATTACTATACTTACTAATATTTACTTATTTTAAAAGAGGTAAATACCAATATATTCTCTCTATTATTTTAGAATTTATCTTTATAACTTATGTTGAGTCGGCTTTTAATTATTTTAATATTATAATCCCACTAATTTTTTCAATATTTTTATATTTAGAAATAAAATTTTTTATTGAAGGTTCTAAATTGACGGATTTAAATACTGTTCTTCAGGAGCTTAATCGTGAAAAAATGCTTCGTTCGTCAATCTCAAAATTGACACATGAATTAAAAAATCCTATCGCTGTATGTTATGGTTATTTGGAAATGTTTGATATAAACAACTCTAAAAAAGCCACAAAATATATTTCTATTATTAAATCAGAAATTACACGCTCAAAAACTATTATTGATGAATTTTCTAGTTATGGCAAATTGAAAACGATTGAATCAGAAGCTATGGATTTGGCTTATTTAATGGATGATATAAAAGATCTATTAGAACCACTATTTAAATTAAATAAAGCAACCCTCACTATTACTTTTAAAGATGAAGTTTATATAAATGGTGATTATAATAAACTTAAACAAGTATTTATAAACCTTTTAAAAAATTCGATTGAGGCCAAACAAGAAACGATTCCTCTCAAGGTGTCAGTAGAAATAACCCAAAAGAAACACCAGGTAACAACAATAATCAAAGATAATGGAATTGGAATGAGTGAAGAGGTTCTAAACAGAGTCTCAGAACTTTTCTTTACTACTAAAACTAATGGTACTGGTCTTGGCCTCGCATTTTCTAAAGAAGTAATTGAGTTGCACAAGGGAACATTTAAAATATCTTCTCTTGAAAATATTGGTACAACAATTACTATAACTCTTCCAAAATAAAAAAGTCCGAAGACTTTAATAATAAAAACTATTAGTGCTATTAAAATTAGTAAATTGTTGTGGATAATATGGCATAGGCATTGGCATTGGTTGCATACAACAAGGTGGTCTATTAATTTGATTGTTATTAGCAATACCAAATCCTAATGCAGTTCCTGCAAGCCCACCAACAACAAATGGTGCTAGGAAAAATCTATCATCTTCTGGACCTTGCATATTTGTCCCATATGAATAATCCATTTGTTGTAAGTTATTTGTATTTCTATACATAGTGCCGGAATTATCTGGTATAATATAATTATAAGGATACATAAATTCAACTCCTTTAATAATAATTTATGAAAAAAGAAAGAACAGGTGATATTATGGATACAAAAAAATTAAATACTTTAGCCAATACCATAATTAACTATTCACTTCACTTGAAAGAAAAGAGTAAAGTATTAGTTAATTTTACCTCTGAAGCCACGCCTTTAGTTGAAGAATTAATAAATGAAGCTCAAAAAGTTGGCGCTATCATGTCTTTAAATTTATATGATCCAAGACTTAATTCTCGTCTAGCTGAAAAAAATACTGATGCCCGCTTAGAACATTTAAAAAATCTTAAGCAGTTTGAAGTAGATACTTATGATGCTTTCGTGGCAATTTGTTCATCATTTAATGATTATGAAAGTAAAAATATTCCTCTTGATATGAAAAGAAAACTAGGGGCAATGACCCAAGAAATAGATGATATTAGAATTAACGAAAGAGATTGGGTACTTTTAAATTATCCGACCGACTTAGATGCCTATAAAGCCAAAATGACAACAGCGGAATTTAATGAATTTGCTCTTGATGTTATGACAGTTGACTACAAACAAATGAGTAAAGATATTGCTCCATTAAAAGAATTAATGGAGAAAACAGATAAGGTAAGAATCATCTCTCCTGGAACAGATTTAACTTTCTCAATCAAGGGACTTCCTGCCATACCATGTACAGGGGAAAAGAATATTCCAGATGGGGAACTTTATTCAGCTCCTGTAAAAAATAGTGTAAATGGTGTAATTACTTATAACACTCCAAGTCCATATCAAGGCAATGTTTATAACCATGTTTCTCTAACTTTTGAAAATGGTAAAATTATTAAAGCTACTTGTGATGAAGATGATGATGCTTTAAATGAAATCTTCAATACTGACGAAGGAGCTAGATATGTTGGCGAATTTTCTCTAGGATTTAATCCAAAAATATTATATCCAATGGGAGATATTTTATATGATGAAAAAATATTAGGAAGCCTCCATTTTACGCCAGGAAGATGTTATGCTGATTGTGATAATGGTAATACATCAAGCATTCATTGGGATATGGTTTTAATTCAAAGAGAAGAATTTGGTGGTGGAGAAATTTACTTTGATGATGTCTTAATTAGAAAAGACGGTAAATTTGTTCTTGATGAGTTAAAAGTCTTAAACTATGAATAATTATATATTCTCAAAAAGCCTACAATAGGCTTTTTTATTTGCTTAACAATAAATATCTTGCTATAATATAAACCAATCACTTATTTTAAGCATTAAGGAGTACAGATGAAAAGATTACCAAATATAAAATTAACAAAAAGGGCTTTAAATTTAATTCTTAGAGATAATGTTTATGATTATGGCGGTGAAGCTGTATTATGTAGAAATAATAACCCACACACACTTTATAAAATCTTTTGTTGGCCAGTTGATAACTTAGATGTATCCAGTCTTGATTTTATGACAGATAATAAGCTAAATAAAATAAAATTCTATTATAATCACCATATAGAAGGTACTATAAAACCACTAAGTACTTTAGAGTATAATGGTGAACCGATTGGTTATGAACAGGTATTTGATCCTGACAATTTAAGTATGTTCAATCAAATTCTTACACAATCAGAACTACTTCAATGCATTGATCAAACTAAATTACTCCTTGAATATTTCGCCACCAAAGATATTACTTATGGTGATGTAACACCAGATAATATTTTATTCAATCGAAAAAAACATAAGGCTTGTTTTTGTGATATTGATAATACAAGAGTAGGTAATTATCCGATTGACATCAAAAACACTGTTATGAGTGAATATGTTGAAATAAGAGGAAGAACTGATGAAACTGCTGATGCCTATATGCATAATATGTTAACGCTTGAAGAACTATGTTTTTATAATCAAGATTACAGAGATATAGTTCACAAGTTACGCACAGGAAATATTCCAAGTGATTTGGATCCGATCGCAAAGCAAATAGTTGAAAGTATGAGATCTCCAAAAAAATTTACTGGAGAATTCATAAGCCCTTATGTTAAAAGAAAAATAGAATAAAGAAAAATATTAGAAATAAAAAAAATATGATAAAATAATGGTAGTTTATAATTTTAAAAGAACAAAAAGAGGTGAAGTTTATGGAAAGATTACAAAAAATTATAGCCCAAGCAGGAATAGCGTCGAGAAGAAAAGCTGAAGAACTAATAACAGAAGGAAAAGTAAAAGTAAATGGGAAAATAATTACTGAATTAGGTACAAAGGTTTCTGAAAAAGATCATATCGAAGTAAATAATGAATTAATAGAAAAAGAAATTAAAGAGTATTATTTATTGAATAAACCTCGTGGCGTTGTAACGACAACATCAGATGATAAAAATAGAAAAACAGTTGTAGAACTAATTCCTACCCGAGCAAGAATTTACCCAGTTGGTAGATTAGACTATGACACAACAGGGGTTTTATTACTAACCAACGACGGGGAATTTGCAAACATTTTAATGCATCCTACTAGTGAGGTTGATAAAGTTTATATGGCTAAGTTAGAGGGGATTATTAAAGGTGAACAAATTAATAAATTAAAACAAGGTATTGAAATAGATGGTGAAATAGTAAAAGCCTCTCGGGTTAAATTAAAAAAAGTTGATTCAAAAACAAATACTTGTATGGTTCAAATAACTATTCATGAAGGAAAGAATCATCAAGTTAAAAAGATGTTTAAAGCTGTTGGTTACGAAGTTACAAAATTAAAACGTGAAAGAGAAGCCTTTTTCGATATTAAAGGTCTTCAATCTGGCGAATATAGAAAACTTACTCCTAAAGAAGTCGCTAAAGTTTATAATTTAAAACAAAAATAAAATATAAAAAAACTATAAGGAATTGTTTCCTTATAGTTTTTATTCTTCTACAGCAATTGCTCCAGTAGGACAAGAATCTGCAGAATCTCTTACAGCTTGTTCTTCGTCTTCCTCTACTTCATCTTTTTTTGTAATTGATAATCCTTCATCATCTAATTCAAATACTGTATCACAAATAGCAGCACAAGCACCGCATCCAATACAAGCGTCTTGATTAACTTTAACTTTCATTTATTATCCCTCCTCATTAACCATTATAATGGATTTAATCTTTTACGTAAAGTTAAAATTAACTTCTTTTGTTTTGTTATTATATATGTTAAACTTATACTATGAGAAGGTGAATGGTATGAGGAGAATGGATCGTTATAAAGATATTTCCGAAGAAACAAGAATAAGTCGTTCAGCTAATAATAAAGATTTATATGAGTCAATCGGCTCTAATACAAAATATACAAGTTTTACAGATGTAACTAATGCCAATGCCATTGATTTAAGTAGTAAGAAAAACTCCAATCGTCGTGAAGGCTATCATCAAATGAGACAATATCAGGAGTATGTTCCAACAACTAGAACTAAAAAAGATTTAGATGAATTTAAATCAGTCTATCATACACATGAAAATAAAGTTTATGACATAAACAATGTATTAGAAGAAGCTAGAAAAAATCGCTTAGAAAAAGATGATTTAGAAGAAAAAAGAAAATTAAAAAATACTAGCTATAATATCTTAGCTAGCTTAAATCCTGAAGAATTAGAAAAATATCGGGCTGAAAAACAGGCTAAACCAATCCGCGCTGAAGACGAAGACTTGAAAGAATTAATTGATACCATAACTTCTGCCACTTTAGCCGGTGACATTAAAGCTGCATCAGAACTATTAAGTGATTTAATGGCCACGGGTATTATGGATAAAGTTGATGCTGCCAAGGAATTAAAAGATGCAAAGTCAGAGGAAAAAAACGATACCATTAAATTAGCTCATGCCGTTGATGATGAAGATGATGAAAATACAAAGACTACGGAACTTAATTATAAAGAAGCAATGGAAAAAGAAAAAATCGATCTCCAAGAATTAAAAAAACTTACTAATAAAAAAGAGAAAAACGAAGAGGAAACATCAGATGATGTTATATCAAAAGCTGATGATGACTTCTATACACGAAGTATGGACTTGTCAACTAAAGACTTTGATTTTGATGATGATTTTAGAGAAAAGAAGATGCCTTTAGGAATTAAAATATTAATATTTTTAATTATATTAATAGTATTGGCCGCAGTTTTCTACTTCATCTGGCAGATGATTTAGTTAATTATTTCAATAAAAGTTGGTTATTATCTACCAACTTCTTTTTTTTTATGATATTATATTAAGCAGAGAAGTAAGGTGTTAATATGAATGTAAAATTTTTTGTAAATGATTATATTTTAATTTGGAACTTGCTATTTCAAGCATCTATTTCAGAGCAAATATATAATTTAAAACAAAAACTTTGGGCTAATTTTAAAACAGAGTATAATAATACATTTCGTGATAAAAATTTAATTCTTCAAGATCCTAAAAATTTTATTCCCAATGATGATACAATTTATAATATTATGATTGAAACTAGAGAGTATGAAAAATTAAAAAGAAATACCGAAAAATATCGTATGGAATTAATGAAACTATGGGATAGTAATAAAAGATTAATAGATGCCTTTGTAAAAAGCGTAATAAAAAAAGAGTTACATGATTATAAAATTTTTGTAGTTAATGAGGACCTAGATGTTATTGATACCGATTTTCGAGATGATAAAGTTGCGACTATAATTATTGGTAAAAAGATTGACAAAAAAGAACCAATGCGTATTATATTAGATATTGTTATGGCTATTATTAAAGAAGAAATAAAGTTCCAAGATGATAAAAAAGATCTAGGGGATGCTATTATTGAATTGGCCGTTTTAAATGAATTCGCAACGATGTTAACTAAAAAGAGCTGTTATATTAGTGGACAGCCATCTCTAACTAGTATCAAACGTAGTCTATATCCATATTGGCTTATGTATCTTTCTGTTCCAAAAGGGGAATTTCAAACATACATTGCTAGAGACAAAATTGATTTTGATGTGAATGATATGGCTTATGAAAAAGAATTAAAGAAAATGTCTTTAGAGGAGTTTATTAATTTTTGTTATCGTAATAGACGTTATATAATTCGACCAGAAAAAATAGAAATATTCTAATAATTAATGTAGTGGGGGTAAATTATGGATAATAAAATGGAAATCTTATTAAACAAAATAAATATTGATAAAGATCATTATCAATATTTTTCTGATGCAAAGATAACTAGAATTATTGTCAATAAAGCCGCAACTATTTGGAATATTTTTATTGATAAAAAATATTTGTTACCAGTAGAGATATTAGAAGAATTAGAAGAAAAAAAGTATTCTTTAGATGAAAAAGCTCAAGAAATAAAAATAATTTATAATATTGAAAATCCAAATATTGAAACATATTTAAGTTATTATCCACTATTATTACAAAAGTTAAAAGATAAATTAAAGGTTACGGAGATATATGAAAATTGTCTTCGCGTTGAAGATGATTTCTTAATCTTAGTTGCCTCAAATGATGTTGAACGAGAAAGACTACTTTCTTGTCGAGATGAAATATCAGCCTTTTATAAACAATTAAATTATAATTTTAATATAGATATTGTTACTCGTCATGAAGAAAATATATTAGAGGAAATAAAACAGGAATTAGAAGAGTCTACTAAAGTAGCCTCAAAGCCAGGGAAAAAGGGATCACAAGTAAAAAATGAAACACCAAAGGAAAAACAATTTAGGCGTGAAGCTAAAGATCCAAATAGTGTCATTGGGCGAGGAATAAAAGAAGACCCTATCAAAATAAAAACCTTAATTGGTGAAGATAATAATGTTGTTATTGAGGCAAAAGTTTTCGGTACGGATTATTTTGAATCATCAAAAACAGACTTCAAAATCATTACCTTAAAAGTCACAGATTTTTCTGATAGTATTTATTGTAAAGTATTTGTCCGTGATAGCGAAGAATATACTCGTCTTTGCAAAGAATTTAAAGCAGGTAACTGGTATAAAATTAGGGGTTATACAAAAAATGATCAATTTTCTAAGGAACTAGTTTTAAATGCTCGCGATATAATTAAACTAGAACGTACAGAAGAAGGCATTAAAGATTTAGCTGAAGAAAAAAGAGTAGAACTACACTGCCACACTATTATGAGTCAAATGGATGGAGTTGCTAACGAAGAGGCCATTGTTAAACAGGCTATGAAGTGGGGACATAAAGCCATTGCTATCACAGACCACAATGGGGTTCAAGGTTTCCCACATGTCTTTAATTTAGTAACTGGACACAATAAAAATTTAAAAGAAGGCGAAGAACCCTTCAAAGTAATTTATGGTGCTGAACTAGTTATGATTGATGATAGTGTAAATATTGTTATTCGTCCAAATAAAGAAGTAATGCTAGATCAAACTTATGTTGTCTTTGACTTTGAAACAACAGGATTTAATGCCGGTGGTGCCGACTCAATCATTGAAATTGGGGCTGTAAAAATCCGTAATGGAGAAATTTTAGAAAAGTATGATGAACTAATCAATCCTGGGCGACCACTTCCACAAAAAATTATTGATGTTACAAATATAACTGATGCTATGTTAGAGGGCAAAGATAATGAAGAAAATGCCATCAAACGTTTTATTGAATGGTTTGGGGACTGCCCGATGGTTGCTCATAATGCTAAATTTGACGTTTCATTTCTTGAAATGGCCTATAATAAATATAACTTAGGTGAATTTACTAACCCAGTCATTGATACATTAGAATTATCGCGTACAATGGATAATACTTATGCCAGACATTCGTTATCTGCTTTGGTAAAAAGATATGATATTCCGTGGGATGAATCAGCTCACCATCGTGGTGATTATGACGCTGAAGGAACTGCCTTAGTTTTCCATAAAATGTTAAAGAAATTATCTAATCGTAACATTGAAACAATGGATCAATTAGACACTTTAGTTACCAAAGATGAAATTCATAAGTATGGTCGAGCTCACCACGTCAACTTATTAGTAAAAAATAAAACTGGTTTAAAGAATTTATTTAAATTAGTATCTTTAGCCAACACAACTTATCTTTATAAAACACCACGTATTTTAAGAAGTGTAATTGAAGCACATCGAGAAGGTTTATTAGTAGGTAGTGGTTGCTATGAAAGTGAAGTTTTTACTGAAGGTAAATCTAAAAGTGAAGATGAATTATCAAATATTATTAGATTTTATGACTATGTTGAGGTTCAACCGCTAGAATGTTACAATCACATGATTCAATCAGGTGATTTTGCTACCGAAGTAGAACTTGCCGCCCTTCTTCAAAAAATAATTCGTGTTACCGAAGAGGCTGGTAAAATAATTGTCGCAACAGGAGATGTTCACCATATAAAAAGAGAAGATAAAATCTTTAGAGAAATTATTGTTAATCAAAAAGTACCGGGTGGGGGACGTCATCCTTTAGCTAGAAATGGTATTAAATCAATTCCATCTAATCACTTACGTACAACAGATGAGATGCTTAATGATTTTAAGTTCCTAGAAAATGATGACTTAGCTTATCGTATTGTAGTTGAAAATACTAATAAAATAGCCGATATGGTTGAAATAGTTGAAGTAATACCAGATACAGGGGGTATTCCATTCTCACCAAGAATCAAAAGTGATGATGGAACTTCTTACTTAGATTGTCCTCGTGTCGTTACCGACTTAGTATATACAAAAGCAGCTGATTGGTATGGCGCTCCACTTCCATATTCCATAGAAGAACGTATCGCAACAGAGCTTTATGGTGATATTGTTTTAAAGACGGTCAAAGAAAATTTAAAGAGTCAAAATTTAGATGAAGAAGAATTTGAAAAACAAGCATATAAACAAACTCATGATATTATTTGGGAAGGCTTTGATAAAGTAAAAGAATTAATTAGTGATTATATAAAAAGAACTAGTGAAGAAGAACTTGATGAAAAGGGATTAGAAAAAGCCGTTAAAAAGGCCATGGGAGGTATCATCGGAGGAGGATTCGATCCGATCTATTTAATTGCTCAACGTTTAGTAAAGCACTCTAATGATGAAGGGTATTTAGTTGGTTCCCGTGGTTCCGTAGGATCTAGTTTCGTTGCGACAATGATGGGAATTACTGAAGTAAACCCACTATCTGCTCATTATCGCTGCCCTAAGTGTAAAGTAAGTATTTTTGAAGATGAAGATGGAAAATCTTTCGGAGCTGATTATTCATCTGGATTCGATCTTCCAGACAAGATGTGTCCAAATTGTAATATTCCATTGATAAAAGATGGGCAAGATATGCCTTTCGCTACATTCTTAGGATTTAATGCTGATAAAGTTCCAGATATTGACCTTAACTTCTCAGATCTAAACCAGGCCAGTGCCCATGCTTATACTAAAGTCTTATTCGGAGAAGATAATGTTTTTCGTGCTGGAACCATTGGTACTGTTGCTGATAAAACGGCTTTTGGATTCGTTAAAGGTTATTGTGAAGAAAAAGAACTAGGCGATATGCGTACCGCCGAAATTGAACGCCTTGCTATTGGCTGTACCGGTGTAAAAAGAACAACCGGTCAACATCCAGGCGGTATTGTCGTTGTTCCTGACTACAAAGAAGTATTCGATTTTACTCCTTATCAATTTCCAGCCGAAGATGCAACTGCTGAATGGCGAACAACCCACTTTGATTATCACTCAATCGATCAATGTTTATTAAAACTAGATATCTTAGGCCATTCAGATCCAACTCAATTACGTTTAATTCAAAATCAATCAGGTACAGATATTATGAAAGTACCATTAGATGATAAAGCCACCATGAGTATTTTCACATCTACTGAGGCTCTAGGGGTTACAAAAGAGCAAATTATGTGTAATACTGGAACTCTTGGTATTCCGGAATTTGGAACCCCATTCACGATTAAATTAGTTGAAGATACAAAGCCAACTACTTTTGGTGAGTTAGTTAAAATATCAGGACTTTCCCATGGAACTGACGTTTGGTTAGGAAATGCTCAAGAATTAATTAAAAATAATATTGTTCCATTCAAAGAAACAATTGGCTGTCGTGATGATATCATGGTTTATTTAATGTATCGTGGTGTTGCGCCAATTAAAGCGTTCAAAATAATGGAATTTGTCCGTAAAGGAAGAGCTTCAAAAGATCCGGAGACTTGGAAAGGTCATGTTGAAACAATGAAAGAAGCTAATATTCCAGAATGGTTTATAGATTCTTGTGCTAAAATCAAATACATGTTCCCAAAAGCCCATGCCGCTGCTTATGTAACAAGTGCCTTCAGAATAGCTTGGTATAAAGTGCATATGCCAGTATACTTTTATGCTTCTTGGTATTCATCAAAGGCAACAGATGTTGATGTTGTTAGTATGATTAAAGGGTATGATGCGATAAAACAACGTCTAGAAGATATTTTAGTAAAAGGGTTTGAAGCTACTAATAAAGAAAATGGTCAAGCTGAAAGCCTAAAGGTATCTCTAGAAGCTGCGGCCCGTGGTATTAAATTCTTACCAATAGATTTATATAAGAGTGAGGCAACAGTATGGATGGCTGCCTCTGATACAGAGATTTATCCACCATTTAATGCTATTGAAGGCCTAGGAGATACAGTTGCTCAAAATATTGTTCGTGAACGCGAAAATGGGACTTTTTTAAGCATTGAAGATGTCCAAAAACGTTGCAAGGTATCGCAAACATTAATTGATAAAATGAAGGATATGGGAATACTAAAAGATTTACCAGAATCAAATCAATTATCATTATTTTAAAAAGAATGTCTAAAAAGCATTCTTTTCTTGCGTAAGATTTATTAAAAATAGTATACTTAAAATAAGTGGAGGGGTAATAAAATGACAAAAACAGTATTAGTAAATAAAGATCATAAAATAAAGGATTCTTATCTCAAACGAGTTAATTTAATTCCCATCATAGATATAGATGGTGAAGACCAGTTAATAGAAGAGGAAACATATCAAAAATTTCTTGAATTAAAAGAATACCTAAGTACCAAAAATATTAAGATAGCTATAGACTCAGCGTATAGAAGCCCAAAGCGTCAACAAGAACTATATCAAGAATTTTGCATAAAGTATGGAACAGATTATGCCGATTCAACTGTTGCCGCTGTCGGTACCAGCGAGCACCATACTGGTTTAGCCATTGACTTGACACTAATTACTCCTACTGGGGTTTTAAACGATAATATAGAGCATGAAAAATATCGCAACACTTATAAAGAGATTCATAAAGTATTACATAAATTTGGTTTTATTCTTCGTTACCCAGAAGGAAAGGAAAATATAACAGGATATCATTATGAACCATGGCACATTCGTTACGTTGGAGATTTTGTTGCCCCAATAATTTATGAGAATAATTACACTTTAGAAGAATATTTAACTAACTATAGTGCCATTCTTTTAGTAAATAAACAAAAGGGTATGACTTCTTTTGATGTAGTTAATGAAATTTCTCATTTATTTGGCATAAAAAAAGTTGGTCATACAGGTACTCTTGATCCCTTAGCAGAAGGAGTCCTAATTGTCGCAATCGGTAAAGCTACAAAAGTTGTGGAATTATTAACATCTACTTATAAAGAGTATATTGCCACTGTTAAATTAGGATTAAAAACAGATACGGGTGATATTACTGGCCAAGTTCTAGAAACATCTCTAGTTCCAAATTTGGATAATTTAGAAGAGGTTTTGGCTAGTTTTCAAAAAACATATCTTCAAGAAGTACCCATTTATTCCGCTGTAAAAGTTAATGGTAAAAAATTATATGAATATGCCAGAAATAATGAAGAAGTAAAATTACCTAAAAAAGAAGTTACTATCAAAAGTATAGATCTTTTAGAAAAAGATTGTGAAAGTTTTGCCTTCAAGACCTTAGTATCAAAAGGCTGTTATATTAGAAGTTTAATCGAAGATATTGCGAAAGAACTTAATTGTTGTGCCACTATGAGTTCGCTACTCAGAACTAAACAAGGAATTATTGACATTAAAGATACCGCCACTCTAGAAATGATTAGAAATAAAAAGTTTAAAACTTATGAAATAGATGAAGTTTTAGATTTACCTGTTATTATAGTGGATGAAATTTTAGAAAGAAAAATAATGACCGGTCAAAAAATATCTAATACTTTTACCATCCAAGATAAAGTGATTTTTAAAAACCAAAATAATAAAATATTAGGTATTTATATGCATAAAAACGATGAATTAGTTACCTGGAAAAACTTTGTCTAGCTTAAAAACACTTTACAAAATCCTCATTTTGTGATATAATTTGCTCACATATGAAAAAGGGGGATTTTGAGTATGGCAAAGTTTGAAGATTATTATCAAATTTTAGGTGTAGATAGAAATGCTAGCGATGATGAAATAAAAAAGGCATATAAATCAAAAGTCAAGCGAGTGCATCCGGACTTGCACGATAAAGAAAAGACAACTAATCGTGAAGAGTATGCTAAATGTGAGGAACTAACAAAATTATATAATAACGCTTATGAAATCTTAGGAGATGAAAATAAACGTAGTAAATATGATGCAGAATTAGCTGCCTATCAGGCAAGAAAAAATCAAAAACATAGTCAAAAGTACTATGATGATTTATTTAGACATTATCAAGAACCTAAAAATCAACCTCGAAGCGAAAGTGAAAATACTGCTAAGCAAAAGGAGATTATTGAAGATCGTGTTCTTTATTATATGTTAAAGGAACTATTAGATGAAATCGAGGAAGTATGGGATGAAGTCCGTGCAGATGAAAAACGAAACTCCTTTACTAAACGTCACAGCAAAATAGATCAAAAGATAAAAGATGATGATAAAAAGACACGTACTAAAGTATATGTTGAGCAAGATAGTAAAGGAAATACATATCAAAGAACACAAGAAGAACCAAGAACTGCTTCAGAAACAATTAGATTCCAATTTGAACGTGGTATAATTCATGTTGCCTCTGAGTTTTTAACTCAGCTAAAGAAATTAGATCCTAGAAAAGAAAAAAGTGTTACAAAGTATGTTATAAGAAATCGTAAAAATTTAGCTGGTATCGTAGCAGCAGCAGTTGCTTTTGCAGTCTGTGTAACTCCTACAACGGCTAAAAAAGAAGCTTCTCCATCAACATCAAGCGGCAGCTCTTATGCTTATGAACAAACTACAAATTTAAACGAAGAAGCTAATAATGAATATACTGTATTTCGTAAATACAAAGTTGAATATGGAGATACCGTATCACAGTTAGCTGCCGATGCTGGATGTTCAATCAATGAAATTAGACGTCAAAACAACATAGCAAATGCATCAAGTATTTATGAAGGACAACAACTTATTATTCCATACCATATTGATAAAGAAGATTTAGAATACGCTACATATTCTGATGGTGTAGCATTAGGCGAATCCTTAAGTGAATTTGCTAAACGTCATTCAACGACAATTGATTCAATTATTAGTTTAAATGAAGAATCAATTGATGATGGAGTTGTTTTAAGTGAATCACTATTAGTACCAAACTTCAAATCAAGAGGCGAAATAAAAATACAAAAAGCTAATAATAAAACCTATACTTATACAAAAATTCATGAGAGTAATCAATAATAAAACTAAAAGAATGATGCAATAATCATTCTTTTCTTATGTAAAGTATCTTTTTTTTAAATTTATCATCTTCAAACAATCAAAAATATATAGTATAATTATCAAAAAAAGAATAGAAAGGTGATAACATGCTAGAACTAGTATTTTTAATAATTGGATTTATTATGATTATTAAAGCCAGTGATGTATTAGTTGATTCAGCTTCATCTATAGCCACAAAATTTAAAGTACCAAAAATGTTAATAGCCTTAACTATTGTTTCATTTGGAACTTGTGCTCCAGAAATTGCTATTTCTTTTAACAGTGTAATTGCTAAAAATGGTACAATGGCTTTTGCCAATGTCATTGGTAGTTGTATTGTCAACGTCTTTTTTATCATTGGCTTGGCGGCATTAATTAAACCAATTAAAGTAAAACATGCAACTGTAAAAAAAGAGTTACCAATTCTTCTTTTAATAACAACATCATTTGCTGTTTTAATGTTAGATAGTCTTTTTAACCATAAAAATCCAAACGTTTTTTCACAAGCAGATGGAATTGTGTTAATATTATTATTCTTTATGTTTGTTTCTTATTTAGTTCAACTTTTCCGTGGTCGAGCTATTGAAGAAGTAGAAGAAAGAGTTGAAATTAAGTATGATAACATTTTTATTGCGACAGTCCTATTGATTTTGTCAATTGTACTGATAAGTTTGAGCAGTAATATAATTGTTGATAATGCTATCAAACTTGCAACATCTATTGGTATAAGTGAAAAAGTTATTACTATGACAGCTATCGTTATTGGAACTTCACTTCCAGAATTGATGCTTACCATATCCTCAGCGAAAAAAGGTGAGTTTGATATGACAATCGGTAATATAATTGGTACTAATATATTTAATATCTGTGTGGTTTTAGGATTACCAATTGCTATTTATGGCGATATTATGTTAGAAAATTTCTCCATTGTCGATATTTTAGTAGTATTCTTAACTTCCTTTGACTTATTTTTATTCGCCAGAAGTGAACGTACAATTTCTAAAAGGGAAGGAATTATTATGCTTCTAATATTTGTTGTTTACTATATATATTTATTTATCTAGCAAAAACTAGATATTTTTAATAATTTATCCTATAAATGAATATTTTTACCTATATTTTCTTGTAATATAAGAAATATGTGCTATAATATAAGCAGAAAGGAGTGGGAAACGAATAAGTTCCCACTCTTATTGTTATTTAGGAGGTGAAATAATGAAAGAACAAGTTGCAGAACTTGTAAATGAATCTATCGAGGAACTAGGAGTATTTGTATCAGAGGCTTACTTTTCAACAGAGGAAGGCAAAAAGATATTTAATATTGAACTAGAAAGTGACCAACCAATTGATTTAAACAAAATAACTGATGCCTCAAGAATAATAAACAAAATAGTAGATAAAAATGCTAGTTTACTTGAAGATGCAGATGAGCTAGACATTTTTTCAAAAGAGAAGGGAGAGATTAATAATGAACGCTAAAGAATTTAAGAAAGCATTAGACAATATCGTTAAAGAAAAAGATATTGATCCAGAGGTAGTATATAATGCCATGGAATTAGCACTTACTTCTGCTTATAAAAAGAATTTTAATTCAAAAACAAATGTAAAAGTATTATTTGATCGTGCAACAGGAGAAATCAAAGTATATTCATATCTAACTGTAGTTGAAGATGACAAAATGACTAAGGATGAATATGAAGATTATTTATTTGAACAATATTCTGACGATGATGAAGAAGAGGAAGAGGAAACTGTAGAAGTTACTGAAGATGGTGAAGAACAAGAAGAGCAAGAAAAAATTTCTTTCTTCAATCCTGAAACAGAAATTAAATTAACTGATGCTAAAAAACTAGATAAGACACTAGAATTAGGAGACACAATTGATACAGAGGTAACTCCAAAAGACTTTGGACGTGTAGCAGCATCAACTGCAAAACAAGTTGTAGTTCAAAAAATTAGAGAAGCTGAAAGAAATAGTATCATGGATGAATTTGGTGACAAACAAGATGAATTACTAGTAGGAACAGTAGCGCTAGAAGATACTGATAACTATTTCATTGACTTAGGTCGTACCAATGGAATTTTACCAAAAAAGGATATTATTCCAGGTGAAAAAATTGAAATGGGTTCTCAAATTAAGGTATATGTATCAAAGGTTGATAATAATGGTAAGAATTTACTAATTCTTTTAAGTAGATCACATTATGGCTTTGTAAAAAGACTATTTGAACTTGAAATTCCAGAAATGAGTGATGGAACTGTAATGCTATATAGTGTTGCCAGAGATGCTGGAAATAGAAGTAAAGTAGCTGTATACTCAGAAAATCCACAAGTTGATCCAATTGGTGCATGTATTGGTGAAAAAGGTTCAAGAATTGCTCGTATTATTGAAGAATTACATGGAGAAAAACTTGATGTAGTTAAATATGATAAAGATCCGGCAATTTTCATTGAAAATGCCCTATCACCAGCCAAAGAACTAACAGTTGCAATTACTGATCCAAAAAAACAAGAAGCAATGGTTATTGCTGATGGAGATAATTTCTCTTTAGCAATTGGTAAAAAAGGACAAAATGCTCGTCTAGCTTCAAAATTAACACATTTCAAAATTGATATTAAAACAACAGATCAAGCAAGAGAAGCAGGAATCAATTTTAGATAATAGGAGGTATACATGAAAGTTAAGAAAATACCTTTAAGAACATGTGTTATTACCAAAGAACAATTACCAAAACAAGAACTCCTACGAGTTGTTAGAACGCCAGTTGGAGAGGTTAAAGTAGATTTAACAGGCAAACTAAATGGTAGAGGAGCATATATTAAAAAAGATGTTACAGTTTTAGAAAAAGCCAAGAAAACAAACTTACTTGCTAAAAGATTAGAGTGTAACATTGATGAAACAGTATATGAAGAAATAAGAAAAATTATAGAAAAGTGAGGTGAGTCTCTATGATGACTTTAGAAGATTATGCATTAGACGTCAACAAATCAGTAGAAGAAATAATGGCAATTTGTGATAAATTAGACATAAAATACGATGATGAAAATTCATTGTTAAATGAAACTGATATTATCTTATTAGATAATGATTTACAAGATGCAGAAGACTATATCGCAACAGGAGATGAAGATATATTAGAAGAACAACGTGCGAAAGAAGAAGTTGAAGATATAGCAGAGGCATTAGCTTTAAATACGAAATTTGATTTAGATAATTCTCAAAGTTTTGAAAAAGTTAGACCAAAAACAGTCAAGAAAAATGACAATAATAAAAAAGATTTCTTAAAAGAAAGAAAGAAAATGTACAAGCATCGTGAAAAATTACAAAGTAATGAGGCATCTCAAGACGAAAATGTAATTTTATATAAAGATGGAATGACTGTAACTGATTTAGCAATATCCCTAGAAGTAGCGCCAATTGAATTAGTAAAAAAACTAATGGTTTTAGGAGTTATGGCCAATATCAATCAAACTATTGATTACGATACTGCCGAAATTATTACGTCAGAATATAATAAAACGTTGAAGAAGGAAGAAACGGCTGATATTTCTAATTTTGAAAACTTTGAAATTGAAGATCGTGAAGAAGATTTAGTAGAACGTCCACCAGTTGTAACTATTATGGGACATGTTGACCATGGTAAAACAACTTTACTTGATGCAATTAGAAAAACTAATGTAGCCGGTGGTGAAGCAGGGGGAATTACTCAAGCAATCGGTGCTTATTCAGTTACCTGTAACGGAAGAAAATTAACTTTTATTGATACCCCAGGCCATGCTGCATTTACAGAAATGCGTGCTCGTGGAGCCTCAATTACCGATATTGTTATTATTATTGTCGCTGCTGATGATGGTATTAAACCACAAACAAAAGAGGCAATAGATCATGCCAAAGCAGCAGGTTGTCCAATAATAGTCGCAATTAACAAAATCGATAAACCAGAAGCCAACCTTGATAAAGTTATGACAGGATTAGTTGAAAATGGATTAACACCAGAAGAATGGGGTGGCGATACTATCGTTAATAAAATATCTGCTAAGACAGGAGACGGTATTAACGAATTATTAGAAAATATTCTTTTAATAGCTGAAATGGAAAATTATAAAGCCAATCCATCTCGTTATGCTACTGGTGCTGTCATCGAATCAAAGAAAGATAGCAAAGTAGGTTCAACAGCCACACTTCTTATCCAAAATGGTACCCTTCGTTTAGGCGACCCAATTGTTATTGGAAACTACTTTGGAAAAGTAAGAACCCTAAAAGATGATAAAGGACAAAATATTGTTGAAGCTGGACCATCAACTCCAATAGAAGTTACAGGTATTTCAGAAGTACCAAGCGCCGGAGATAAATTCATGGCTTTCGAATCTGAAAAACAAGCTAAACAAATTGCTGCAGAAAGAACTCTTCGTGCTAAAGGAACAGATACAAACTTCAGTGGAATGAGTCTCGATGATTTATTCGGACACATTCAAGAAGGTATTAAAGAAATTAACGTTGTTTTAAAAGCCGATGTTAACGGAAGTCTAGAAGCTGTTAAAAACGCCTTAGAAAAGATTGATGTTGAAGGTGTAAAAATTAAAGTTATTCGTGCTGCAGTAGGTGCTATTACAGAAAGTGATGTTGTTTTGTCATCTGCATCACATGCCATAATTATTGGCTTCAATGTTCGCGGTTCTGGAAAAACACTAGATACCGCTAAGGAATATGGAATCACAATTAAGACATACGACATTATCTATAAAGTAGTAGAAGAAATGGAAGCTGCTATGAAAGGTATGCTAGATCCAGAATATGAAGAAAAAGTAACTGGAACTCTAGAAGTTAGACAAATCTTTAAATTCTCTAAAGTTGGTTTAATTGCTGGATGTCATGTCACTAGTGGTATAGTAAAAAATAATGCTAAAGCTCGTATTATTCGAGATGATGTTGTTGTTTATAATGGTTCAGTTAAATCCCTACAACATGAAAAAGACCAAGTAAAAGAAGTTAAAAAGGATATGGATTGTGGACTTACATTAGAAAATTGTCAAGACTACAAAGAAAATGATATTATTGAAGTTTATGAATTAGTAGAAATTAAAAGATAATATCTAGGTGAAAAAATGGAAAAGAAAATAAATAATAATATTGAGTCACTTGTTAACGCGGTATTATTAGACAAAGACACTGTTTTATTTGAAAAACAAGAACAAGGAAAAAATCCTACTGCCGTAGTAAGATATTCCTCACAAGGAGAATTTTATGAGGATAAAATTGCACCTATGAATGAGGATACTATTATCGAATATAACGAGTTAATGGTAGCCGTTTTTAAATCAAGTGGGAAACGAATAAAAAGACCTAAACTAGTTACAGTATATGATGTTAAAAGACACGAGTTTTCTCCATCAGAACTACTAAAACTAGATTATGGTGGTTTATCTTATCAAGGGGCAAAAGTCAAAACACTAAAAAATAATAAATAGAGGAGGTCTTTATTTATGCCAAGCAATATAAAAATAGAAAGACTAAACCATGCCTTTCAAGAAGAAATAAGTAAAATTTTAATGAAAGAAATAAAAGATGAAGATATTAAATTTGTCACAATCACGGGAGTAGAAACCACTACTGATTTAAGCTTTGCTAAAGTATATTTCACAGTATTAGATGATACAAAAAAAGAAACAACTAAAGATGCTTTAAATGGCGCTGCCTCATTTATTCGCGGAGAATTATCTAAAAGAGTGGATATTCGTCATACTCCAGAATTAAAATTTATTTATGATACTTCAATTGAATATGGAGAACATATTGAGAAAATAATCGAACAGATTAATGAAGAAAAATAAAAGATAATATCGGAATAATTAATTCCGATATTTTTTCGTATTAATTATAAAAAATAATAATTTAGTCAACAGATAGTAATTTATTAAAGAAATAATATAGCTTTTATAAAAGTAATCTTTGTGATAGAATAAAAGCATAGGCAGGTAGATTGAAATGACAAAGTCAAAAACAAAATATAATGATAGTTGGATGTATATTTTACTACTTTCAACTCTAGTAATTTTAGCTGAATCTCTAAGAATATATAACTTTTCATTGTTTAATGTAGCTATAACTTATGCCATATTCTTACTTCCCATAATCTATGGAGTTACCAATTATATTACTACTAAATATGGTTTTAAAAAGACATTAATAGGAATAGTGATATCTTCTATAGCCTTGATAGTCTTTATTCTATTAATGAGTTTTGCTATGGGAAAAGCCCTCGATTTTTCGAGTATCAGTGGTGGCCTATTAAGCTATATTATAAGTCAATTAATCAATACTTTCATTTATAAATTCTTAATCGTTAATACCAATAGGCCATACATATTAATTTTTTTAAATTATATTTTTTCTTACATTATATTTTATATGTTATATACTTTAGTATATATAAATATTATTGTCGCTGAAACATTCTGGATTGGTTATTTCACAACACTAGGAATTCAAACAATAATGTCAATTGCGATAACTATTTTTACAAAGAAAGTAAAACTTGGTATGAGTAAGGATGATTAATCCTTACCTTTTTGTTATTGCATATTTTTAAGTTATAAGTAATAATAACACATATAATTAAAAAGTAATTAAAAGTTTGCCCTAATTAAGGAGGAATATATCATGAAAATAGGATTAGTATTAGAAGGTGGAGCCATGCGGGGTCTTTATACTTGTGGGGTTTTAGACACACTTTTAAAAGAAAAAATAGCTGTGGATTGTATTATAGGCGTTTCAGCTGGAGCTTTATTTGGTATAAATTATTGTTCTAACCAGCCAGGACGGGTTTTAAGATTTCAAAAAAAGTATGTTCAAGAAAAAAATTATATGGGTTTAAAAACTTTATTGAAAACTGGCAACATAATTAATAATGAGCTTGCTTTTTATGATATTCCAAGAAAATATGATGTCTTTGATGAAGATACATTTAAAAAGTCAAAAACAAAGTTTTATGCAGTCGTAACAAATGTAAATACAGGGAAAGCAGAATATATAAGAATAACTGACACCAATAAACAAATTAAATATTTTGAAGCTACCGGGGCAATGCCATTTGTCTCAAAAATGGTTGAGATTGGCAATGAAAAATACCTCGATGGAGCCTTGGCTGATAGTATTCCTATTTCTAAAATGCAGGAGTTAGGCTATGACAAAATAATTGTTGTTTTGACCAAACCAGCGGGTTATTATAAAAGAAAAAATCCTGAGATTTTTGCTGAAAAAAGATATAAAAATTATCCAAATTTAGTAACTGCCATTAATACAAGATATATTCACTATAATGAAACTATGAATAAAATTAATGAGCTTGAGAAAAACAAAGATATTTTCGTACTTAGACCATCTAGAAAAGTTAGGATGGGTAGAATAGAAAAAGATCCAAATAAAATTGAAGAAATGTACAATTTGGGCTTAGAAGATACTAACAAAGCATTAAAAAAATTAAAAGCTTATTTGGAAATAACACCTAAGGATATTGTCCAAACACGATAAACCCACAAAAATGTTGCAAATGTAATCATAAAGTGATATAATATACCAGCATATTATTAAAGGAGTATAGCTTAAACAAATTTTTCTTTTTAGGGGGGAGAAAATATGAATAAGTATCAATTAGCTGTATTGAAATGGAAAGAGGAAAATCCTAATAAACGGTATTTAGATGTTCCTGTTCAGGCTATAGTAGAAGTAAAAGGTTACGGTTTAATCAAAATCGGAACAAAAATTAAAACTATACGTTCAATCTATCAGGCTATGCAAAAAGGGAAAAGATATGGAGCTAATAAAGAATTAACCGAAGAAGAAATCAAATGGTATAATCAGCACGGAATGATTTGGTATAATGATAAATTTCAAGATGAGGTATTAAAAAAAGCTATCTTAAAATGGAAGAAAGAACATCCTGATAAAAAATATTTAGACATTTCTCGTAATGATGTAATAGAGTTAGATGGAATTGGCCCAATAAAGATAGGACATAAAATAAACATTATCCGTACGACTTACCAAGCTATGCAAAAAGGAAATAAATCTTGTTCTTATAAAAATTTAACATCTGATAAAATTGATTGGCTAAATAGTCAAGGAATGATTTGGGATTATAACAAACACCAAAAAAAGATGTTTAGAAAAGCCATATTGCAATGGAAAAAAGAACATCCTAATAAGAAATATTTAGATATTTCAGAAAGTGACACAATATTTTTAGAAGGAATCGGTTTAATAAATATTGGATCAAAATTAAAAACCAAACGTAACATTTACCAAGCTATGCAAAAAGGAGAAAGGTTTGGGCAATGCAATGATTTAACCCCAGAAGAAATAGAGTGGTTAAATGATCAAGGAATGATCTGGGATTATAGCAAATATCAAGAAAACAGTAATAAAAATAGCGAAAAAGATATTAACTTAACCTCTGAAAATGAAGATAACGAAACACAAAGTCACATTGAGAAAATTCTCCAAGTCTTAAAAAATAGAAAAACCAATAAGGATGATTTAAACTTTAATTATGATCGCCTTAAAACTGAATTTGGTCTTGATGATGAGGCACTAAAAAAGCAATTTGCCAGAATAAAGAATGCTAGATATAAAAGAGACGAAACTCTAAGTCATGAAGATGATACACTAAAAAGTTTTTGTGATTTGGAAGGTTATAACTACGAAATAATTGCCAATGCAATAAAACTTCATACAATATTTCCTGAAGATTCTTTAGAAAGCATTATGAATCGCGTTATTATTGATTATAAGCTGCAAAGCCAATATACTATTTCCACTTGGATATATGAAAAATATGGTAATGATATAAAAAATATATTAGCTAAATTAAACTTAAGTTCAACAAAAATCTTAAAGGATATGTCAGAAAAAGTTTTAACGATAGAAGAAGCTATTAGTAAGGACATATTTTCCAGAAGCATCTATGGAGAAAAAGATCAAGCTTGGTTAGAAAACGTTTATAATTATTTAATTGAGAAGTTTGATTTTAAAAAAATAAATGATCATTCCACAGAAAATATTTATGCATTATCCATGCTAATCATGGAAGAATTAGAATTAACTCCAAGAGAAAAGGATGTTGTTTTTACTGCTTTTAATAAATATATATCTACAATCAATGAATACCATTTGTACGATGTAGGACTTGAAACTGATGAAGATGTTAGATTGCAGAAAATAATTGATTATGGTTTAGATGATCAAGAGGTAGAAAAAAGCTTTTTTAAGCCATTGGAATTTGATCAAAAAGATCTATTGGGTAGAAAAAAGGAAATGCAAAAACGAAGACAAATTCTAAAAATGTACACAACCTATTGGGATTATTATAATCAAGCAGATAAAGAAGCAATCATCAAACAAAATAACTTTACAGGATTAGAAGTGAACTACTTAAATACAGCTAGAAAAACTATTAATAAAACACTTGAGACTGTAAAAACAATGAAAAAAACGGCATAATTATAATTTGCTTGAATAAGATATAAATAAAAAGAGTAAATAGATTAAGTATCTAATTAAAAATTAATAAATAAGTTAAAAAGTAGATGTTAATCTGCTTTTTCTATGCTACAATATAAACGAAACAAGAATACAATAAGGAGGAGAATAAGCTATGGCATTTATTGAATTTAAAAATGTAAAAAAAGAGTATACTGGGGAGGTAAATGTTCTAGCAGTAGATAACTGTTCATTTGACATCAAAAAAGGAGATTTTGTTGTTATACTTGGACCATCTGGAGCTGGAAAAACTACTATTTTAAATATGTTAGGTGGAATGGATAATCCCACTGCTGGAGAAATAATTGTTGATGGTAAACATGTTGAACAATTGAATTACAATGAATTAATTGAATATCGCCGCCATGACATTGGTTTTGTCTTTCAGTTTTATAATTTAATTGCCAATTTAACTACACTAGAAAATATTGAATTAGCCTGCCAACTATCACAAGATGCCTTAGATCCACGTGTAATTTTAAAATTAGTAGGACTAGAAGATAGATTACATAATTTCCCATCACAACTATCAGGTGGTGAGCAACAACGTGTCGCTATAGCTAGAGCAATCGCTAAAAATCCCAAAATTTTATTGTGTGATGAACCAACTGGAGCGCTTGATTCTAAAACCGGGCAAATGATTATTGACTTATTAGTTAAAAACTGCAAATCAATGAAAATGACAACCGTTGTTATTACTCATAATGCTGATATAGCTAAATATGCCGATAAGGTAATTACTATTAAAAATGGTACGGTAGAAAACGTTAAAGTTAAAGGCAAAACTTCAGAAGAAAAGAAACCTGCTCCCAAAAAAACAAAAAGAAAACCCAAGAAAAATAAAGAGAGTGTGAGGTGATAAAATGCTTTTGAAAAATACTATTAGAAAGGTTAAAAGGTCTTTTGGTCGATACATATCACTAGCGTTAATCATCCTTTTAGGCGTGGGCTTTTATACAGGTATCAAAGAAAGTATTCCAGATATTAAAAAGACTCAAAATAGGTATTATGATAAAACTGTCTTAGCCGATGCTAAAATATTAAGCCCCATTGGTTTTGATGATGCCGATATTAAAGCCATGAAATTAACGGGAGTAAAAGAATCTATTGGAAGTTATTCTAAAGATGTTATTGTCGACGAAAATGTTATAAGACTTCATTCAATTGAAGAAGATATTAATGGTTATCAATTAGTCGATGGCAGAAAACCTAAAAAAGATAATGAATGTTTAGCTGATGCAGATCACTACAAAGTAGGAGACGTTATCAAAATAAACAAAGACTACCAAGATAACTTAAACTCTTCAACGTATAAAGTTGTTGGAACTATTTATTCACCACTTTACTCAACTAATGTCTTTGGAAGTTCTAATATTGGTAATGGTAAACTTTATTCATTTGCCTTTATTCCTAAAACAAGCTTTGATTATGACTTTTATACAGAAGCTTATTTACTTATAGAAAAGAAAAAAGAAGATGTTCCTTATTCAGAGGGGTATGAATTAAAACTAGATAAGATCGAAGATCAGTTAAAAGTTATCAAAAATGAACGTACTACAGAACGTGTTGATGCTTTAATTAAACAAAGTAATGGAGCGTTGAGTGAAAAAGATTTTTGGGGTATTACATGGCATTTTCAAACTCGAGATGACTTTGTTACAGCCTATGCCATTTTAGATAGTCAATATGACCAAGTAAATACAATTGCCAATGTTATTCCAATCTTCTTTATTTTAATAGTAATTCTTATGACCTCAAACACCATGTCAAGAATGATCACAGAAGAGCGTGGAGAGATGGGGACTTTATTATCACTAGGATATGATAAGGATACAATTACTAATACATATATAGGTTACGTTTTATCAGCTACACTTATGGGCACTATTATTGGTTATTTCCTTGGAACGATATTTTTACCAAAATTAGTTTATAATTGTTTTCCACTAAACTTCCCAAAACTTGCTTATCACTTTGGATTATCAACATTTATTTTATCTTTACTAATATCTTGTGGCTTAATGATCTATGTTACTTTATCTGCTTGTAACAAAGAATTGAAGAAAGTACCAGCTAATCTATTACGTCCAGAGCCACCTAAAAAAGGTAAGGAAGTTTTTTTAGAAAAAGTTCATTTCATTTGGGATCGTCTATCATTCTCATCAAAGATTACTATGAGAAATATTTCTAGATATCGTAAAAGAGGACTAATAACATTCATTGGTGCGATGGGTTGTACTTTTATGATTATGTTAGGTTTTGCTCTAAAGGATAGTATTAATACTGTTGGAAATAAACAATATAATGATTTATTTAAATTTGATAATTTGATTGTTTTAAGCGAAAATATTGATTCACTAAGTAAATCAGATAAGAAAGCCTTTAAAGGAATAATAGAAGATGAATTATTACTAAATCAAACTGCCTACAAAGTCCAAGATAAAGAAAAATCATTAGATGCCTTTATAGTAGTTCCAAAACAAACAGACAAAAAATTTACTCAGTATTTTACTTTGAAAGAAAAAAATAAAAATAAAAAATTAAGACTTACAGATGATGGAGTTATAATTACTCCAAAAATTGCTGATAGATTCGATGTAAAAGTAGGAAATACTATTACTATAAAATCTCTAAATCAACAAGAATTTAAAGTAAAAGTAGTTGGAATAACCGAAAATTATGTTTCAAATTACATCTATATGACTAAAAATTATTATAAAAAGATTTTTGATAAGGATATAAAATATAACGTTATAGCTAGTAAAAATATCAAGAGTAAAGATAATGCTGCTACTAAGTTATTAGAATTAGATCAAGTAACGAGTATTAGTTTCCAAGATGATTTATTAAAATCAGCAAATGAAGCGATTAAGGGTCTAAATAGTGTTATCTTACTACTTGTTATAATATCTTCTGTCTTAGCGCTTACCGTTTTATATAATTTAACTAGTATTAATATTAGTGAACGAACAAGAGAAATTGCTACATTAAAAGTTTTAGGTTTTACAGATAAAGAATCAAATTCCTATATTTATAGAGAAACATTCATAATCGTAATAGTTGGGATTATTGCCGGATTAATCATAACTCCACCGCTTCATAATATAGTGATGTCACTATTAGAAGTTGATCATATGGTATTTTTAAGAAAAATAAAATTTGCTAGTTATATTTATTCAGCAGTTCTAACATTATTATTTTCTCTTATTATGTTAATAGTAACTTACTATAAATTAAAGAAAATAAATATGATTGAATCACTAAAATCAGTCGAATAAATACTCAAGTCACTTTTAAAAAAGTGACTTTTTTTGTGCAAAATCATATGTCAAGAATTGACAATCCCGCCACCCACCACTTGACGTGGGGGGGGGGATGTTATCATAAAACTGTAATAAAACTAAGAAAGGTATGATAAAAATGAATAAGAAAAAAGGAATAATAATTGGAGTATTTTCCCTAGTAATAACTATGGTAGTAGGTTATGCTTTATTTGGTAAAAATATTGAAATTAAAGGAACAGCAACAGCGTCAGGAAATTTTGAGTTGTCATATACTTGTGTAAAAGAGGAAATAGGCGGAACAGGGACTTGTGAAATAGTAGATAATAAAATAACTACAACTAGTACATTTACAAAACCAACTGATTATGTATCATATCATATTACAATAACAAACAATGGAACAATACCAGCTGTTTTAAAAACAATCGATTCTTCTAATAATGTTACAATGGAAGATCCAAATGTTCCTGGAGACGGATTATATTTAGATAAGTCAACTATGCTTATGGCACAATATTTTGGTTGTAAATCTCAAGATAATGAGTGTATAGACGATGATTTCTTTTATGGTAAGGATAGTGAAGTAGCAGCTAAAAATATCACTTTACAATCAGGAGAAGCGCTATCTTTAACCGTAACGCATGCGTGGCTTGATTCAGCAAATTTAGGTATAGTACAACCTGAATTACCTAATGGTACCGCAACTATGAATTATGATATAACCCTTGGCTTTGAACAAATAACCAATTAAAAATATTAAAGACAAACTAAATAGAAGGTAAAATTCTATTTAGTTTTTTTGTACCAAAAATTTGTAGAGTTAAAATCGATGTGACACCTTTTATATACAAAAAAGGCAATAAGTCGTATAAAATATTAATTGAACAAAAATCTTTATACGAAAGGACTTATTACTTATGACTAGTATATCACACACTCAACGTTATATTCCACATGATTTGAGCACTAAATTTTATTCTGTTAATTTATATAGAAAAGGTTATCCTATTTCCTTTGTTTGTAGAAGATACAAAATTTCTAAATCATTTCTTATGAGATGGAATAAAAAGTTTGATGGCACTAAGGAAGCTTTAATTGATAAATCTCATAAACCTATCTCTAAACATTCTAATGCTCACTCTGATATTGAAATTAAATGGATTAAAAATCTGATTAGACGTAACCCTCACATTTCTATGTCAGAGCTATATGGAAAGCTAAGAACTGAATATGGCTACTCTAGACATGCTGCTTCATTATTTAGACTTCTTAGAAAAATGGGATTCTATATTGATAAAGAAAAGCATACCAAATGTGTTCCCAAACCTTACGATACACCTAACGATATTGGAATAAAGTGTTAAATATGTTCCCAAAGAATGCTACTCTGATGCAAATAAACAAAAATTTTATCAATACACAGTAATTGATGAAGAGTCACGTGAAAGATTTATTTATCCATACAAAGAGCAATCTTCTTATTCAACTGTCGACTTTGTTAAAAGAGCTATTGTTTACTTTGGATATAAACCAAAAACCATACAAACTGATAATGGTTCTGAATTTACTCATACAAAAAGCACTAAAAGAATCCATCCTTTTGACATATTTTGTGGAAAACTCAATATTGAACACAAACTAATTAGACCGCGTACTCCTAGACATAATGGTAAAGTTGAAAGAAGTCATAGAAATGATCAAAATAGATTTTATAATTATTTAAACTTCTACTCTTATGAAGATTTAATTAATAAAATGAAAGTATATTTAAAACGCTCAAACAATATTCCAGTGCAAGTATTAGGGTGGATTTCTCCTATTGAGAAAAGAAATAAAATAAAGGAGACTTCTGCATAAGCATCGATTCCGAATTAATATTTTTTTACGACTTATTTAGGTGTCACATCATTGACAACTAAACAGTTTGTTTTTTTTGTACCAGAAATTTTAGTGTAAACAATTGACAAGCCCACCCCCGCCACTTGACGTGGGGGGGGGGGAATGTTATCATAAAAATGTAATAAAACTAAGAAAGGTATGATAAAAATGAATAAGA